>NZ_QPJF01000047.1:0-10817 GCF_003337665.1 Halanaerobium sp. ST460_2HS_T2 | reverse complement strand
CCAGACTTTTACCAACAACTAATCTAATATTTTTTTCATCATCTACTACTAAAATTTTACTCATTATTTTCCTCCTGATAGCCATATCTTGGGATATAGAATGAAAAAGTAGAGCCCTCTCCTTCTTCACTGTCAACCCAGATCCTACCATTGTGGGCTGTGATAATTTCTTTTGCAATAGCAAGGCCGAGACCGGTTCCACTCTTTTCTTCTTTATCACTGCCGGCTCTGACAAATTTCTCGAATATTTTAGACTGATATTCTTTTGGAATACCTGGTCCATTATCTGCTACTGATACTAGAACCCTTCTACCCTTTATTTCTGCATCTACTTCTATTTTACCTTCATCAGCATAGCGAAGTGCATTTCCAATCAGATTAGAAATCACCCAGCTTATTTTTGAAGGATCGGCATAGGCAAAAACATTATCTTCTGACTGTTTAAATTTGAGCTCAATTTCTTTTTCCTCCGCCTGTTTATGGAAGGGGTTAAGAGTTTTTTCAATAATATCATTGACATCTACCTTATCAAACTCCATTTCAATTTTGCCTGATTCAATCTTTGAGAGATCAAGCAGATCATTCACTAACTCAGTTAATCGTTCCACATCCTCATAGGCTGCTTCCAGCAGTTCCTTCTGTTCCTCATTTAATTCTCCTGTATCCTCGTTAATTACCATGTTGAGGCCCATATTCATAGAAGTTAATGGGGTCCTAAACTCATGAGATACAGTTGAAACAAAATCAGATTTCATGTTATCAATTTCTTTTAAGCGGGTTATATCCTCTAAAAGAGTAACTGTAAATTGATATTCTTCATCTTCATCAATTACCTGTTTGGTAGAAATCCGGTAATGTCTTTTTTTATCGTTCTTTTTTAGCAGAAAGGTTTTCTCCTCTTTAGCTTCAGGATTTTTAATGTATTCAAAAATCTCTTCTGCCTTAATAACCTCTAAAAAGTGCGTGCCAAGTACATCCTCCCTCAGTGAAAATAGTTCTTTAGCTGTTTCATTGATTAAAACAATCTTATGATCCTTATCTGTCACTATTAAGGGACTGCTCAAATTATTTACTACAGCTTCCGACTTTTCTTTCTCCATCAGCAGCTTTTTAACATTTAATTTTTCATATTCTTTAAGTTTGGAAATCATCTCATTAAATTCATCTGCCAGCACACCGATTTCATCCTCAGAGGCCACTTCAACTTTACGCTGAAAATTTCTGGCAGCCACTTCTTTAATCCCTTTTTCTAATTCTTTAATTGGCCTCAATATCTGTTTGGTGAGATAAAAGGCAAAAATTAATGAAAATGCAGTAACCAGTAAAGCCAGTCCGATTGTATAGATGATTGCCTGATTGGCTCTGCTGTTTGCATCACCCTGGGCATCCACCATTGCCTGTCTATTAAGTTCTCTTAACTCCCGAATATCAGTTTTGATTTCATTAAATAAAGGCAGTAACTCCTGGTTATAAATCTCCCAGCGCTGATTTTCGTCTGCATTATAGAATTGATCAAATTTAGATACAAAACTAAAATACTTTTCATTTATCTTCTCAAGAATTGTGCCTTCACCATCTATTGTAATATTATCTTCTGCTCTGGCCAGCCAGGTATAAAATTCTTTTTCGTTGCGTCTAAATATTTCCTGTCCCTGTTCTTCAGATGTTCTCAAAAGCAGCAGCAGAGCACTATCCTGACGCTCTATTGATTCAACCATACTGTCACTGGCTTTAATGCTGCGGTAGTTTTCTACTAAGATATCATTGATCGCATTTGATAGAGATTCAAAGTTATAAATACTCCAGCCAACAACTCCAGCCAAAATTAAGATCATAACTGCAAAACCAAGGAGCATTTTACCTTTTAAAGTTTTAATCTTCATATTTTTCACACTCCTGAAATTATATCTTTCATTTATTTTTGTTGTAATTCATACTTTTTAGAAGTCCATAGAAGCTAAAGGTTTAATTACCAAAGTCACGCATTTTATCAAGATTCTCATTTTTACCCATTAGAACTAATTTATCTCCACTTTCAATCTTATCCTCAGCACCAGGAGAAATATGGATGTCTTCTCCGCGCTTGATTGCCATAACATTAACATCGAAACTGGCTCTTAATTCAAGTTCTTTTAAAGACTTTCCTGTCATTTTGTCAGTTGCCAGCAGCTCTATCACTCCATATTCGGGAGCAAATTCTATATAGTCTAATACATTGGAAGAGATAAGATTCTGAGCAATTCTTGCCCCCATATCACGCTCTGGATAAACAATTCTATCTGCTCCAACTTTTGTTAAAACTTTGCCGTGTAATTTATCAGGTGCCTTTACAATTACATACGGTAAACTTAATTCCTTTAAAATTAAAGTACACAATATATTTGCTGAAACATTATCTCCAATGCTAACAACTGCCACATCAAAGTTTCTAACTCCCAGAGTTTTTAAAGCTTCTTCATCAGTAGCATCAGCTTCTACTGCATGAGTTACATCAGCACTGATTGCCTGCACCTTTTCTGGGTCACGGTCAATCGCTAAAACATCATGTCCATTTTCAGCCAGAGTCGTTGCTACACTGGCTCCAAATCTACCCAAACCTACTACTACAAACTGCTTCATTTATTTGTCCTCCTATCAAAATTAACCGACCATTACTTTTTCTGCTGGATAATGATATTTTCCTTTTCTTACTCTTTCGCCAAAGGCAAGCGCCAGGGTCAGTGGACCAACTCTACCAGCAAACATAGTAATTGTAATTAAGACTCTACTAATATCAGATAGCTGACCGGTAATTCCTGTTGAAAGTCCCACTGTACCGAAGGCGGATACTGTCTCAAACAAAACATCTATAAATTGAAAGTCTTCAATCACTAATAAAAGCGTTGTTACTAATATAACCAGCCCGGCAGCCAGCATTGTAATAGTAAAAGCCTCATAGACGATCTTTTTTTCAAAGCGGCGGTTATATACTTCCATATCTTCTTTACCAGTTATCATGTTTTTTAAGGTAACAAGCATTACACCAAAAGTAGTTGTCTTGATACCTCCACCGGTCGAGCCAGGTGAAGCACCAATAAACATTAAGATAATGATAATAAAGAGTGAAGACTGTTTTAGAGCTCCGGTTGCTACTGTATTAAAACCTGCTGTTCTTGGTGTTACAGATAAAAACATTGCTCCCAGTGTTTTATCAAGTAGAGGTAGACCAGCAAGAGTGTTATCATATTCTAAAACAAAAAAGATAATAAAGCCAAAGATAAGTAAAGCTAAAGTAATTATAAGCACTATTTTAGTCTGCAGAGTTGATTTTTTAAACCTGACTCTGTTATAAGCTTCTACCATCACTCCAAAACCTATACCACCGAGGATAATTAAAGCCATAATAACAAAGTTAATTGTTATATCACCGGTAAAGTTCTCCAGGCTGTTTCCAAAAAGATCAAAACCAGCATTATTAAACGCAGATATAGCGTGGAAAATAGCCAGATAAATTGCCCTCCCTGCAGGATAGTCCTGTACCAAACGAGCAAATAAGATAACTGCAGCAGTTCCTTCAATTGCAAAGGTAAAACCAAGCAAGTACTGGACCAATCTCACCATTCCCGATATCTGATACTGATTTAAATCTTCTTGAATAATTAATCTTTCTTTTAAACTAATCTTCTTCCCAATAATAAAGGCAAATAAGGTAGACATCGACATGATACCAAGTCCACCAATTTGGATTAAAAGCATAATAACTGTTGAACCAAAATGAGTAAAGGCTTCTTTAGTATTAACAACAATTAAACCTGTCACACAGGTGGCAGATGTAGCTGTAAACACTGCATCTATAGCTCCCAGCCCCTGACCATCAGTTGTTGCAACTGGCAGCATTAAAAGTATTGAACCCAGCATGATAATAATAAAATAACCAAAAACTAAGTACTGTGCCGGGGTTAAATTTTTCTTGCTGATCTTCATTCTCTCTACTCCTTTCCAGACAAGTAAAATAAGTTATATGTTAAAAAAAGCTTTATAAAATAAAAAAACACTACAGATAGACTGTAGTGCCATAGATAAATTTCACCAAAATATAATATAATGGTGGCATCAAGTCTGTCCCTTATTTAAAGTCTACGGAGTTAGCTGTCGGACTAGAAGTAAAGGTCTTCTTCTAAAAATAGATTCGCCCCAAAAAAGTGGGTCCCCCGCTCTCAGATGAGATTAGACAACAGAAATATTTTCTTTTCCTATATTAAAACACATTATAAATATTTTGTCAAATAAGTGATAAAAATAATTTCTTCCGAAGTAACAAAAACCCCCAGAAAAGTTCCATCATTAACTGAACAAAATGAAGCCTCTCTGAGGGTAAATCATCTCCAATTGAGATGCTAATTTTATTCGATTTTCCACAGTAATTTCACCGCAGTAAACCTCAGCCACCGTTAAAAACCACAGTAATATATACAGTAACAACCATATGGAATATTTTTAGCATACTGTCATTAAATTTTGGACCTTTAACTCCACTATTTTTTATTTAATAAGTTTTTAATTTGTAATTAATTGAGAACTAATATCTTGCTGATATTATTATAAATAGAATAAAAGTATAAATTTGATCCCCTTTTTGAAGCTGCATCAAATGCAGCTATTAAATAGATTTTTGTACTTGATAATTCTCTCCTCTTTTTGACCCACTCCTTTTATAGAGTGGGTTTTTAGTTTTCTAATAAGTCCAGTAAGTTTTGGATACACTTCTACTATTAATGATCTTATTACTAAATCACATTCAGTCCCAACTGAAATAACAGATAAACTCCTGCAAAATAAACTACTGTGGCTGCAATCGCATCCCAGCCCATCCACATAAACGAGCGGCGTGAGCGATAAAACAAACCAATTAAAATTATTGTTGCCATCAAAATACCTACAGTTGCAGTTAAAATATGTACTATGCGGGCATCTTCTAATAAAACTCCCTGGCGGTAAAAAACATCGGCAAAGAAAATAACTGTCATATTGAAAATATTGCTGCCAAAGACATTTCCGACTGCCATATTATAGGCACCGATCTTAATAGCGGAAATAGTTGCAACGAGTTCCGGCAGTGAAGTTGCTGCTGCCACCATTATTGAACCAATAAAACTCTGATCTATTCCGGTCAACATTGATATCTGATCTGCAGTAATAGTTAAACGATAGCCGCTAAAAACAATTACAACTGCACAGAGGGCAAAGCCCAGCAGAGTTTTATTTAGAGTGTAATCTGGATTTGGATCTTCTTCCTTGACAGGATCATCGGGATCAAGAGGATTTTTCTGATCATAACGATAGATCATTCTCACACTTATAATATATGTAATAAGTAAGGTTATACTATCTACTCCCACACCAAAAATACTCAAATTGAAATTCATAAAATGGGATAAGATAAGGCTGAAAACTACCAATGCTGAAAGTAAAACTCCTACCAGACCAGAAAGAAGGTGGCTGTAGTTAACTCGAAGTAGTAGTGGACCTTTTCCCTGAAGTAAATCAGCAAAGGCTAAAATGACAAGGTTAAATGTGTTGCTGCCAAAAGCGTTACCGACTGCAATATCTGGAGCTCCAACAAGAGCTGAACTGATACTTGTCACAAGTTCTGGTAGTGAAGTTGCCATTGCAATTAAAATTCCACCGATAAAAGCCTGACCCAGACCACTTTTATCAGCAATTATATCTCCAAATTTTGATAAATAAGTTCCTGAAATTATAATGAAAATTGCCATTAAAATAAATTCAAAAAATAGCTGTTTCAACTAAATCCTCCTTGATCATAATAAGTAATATTTAAAGAGACCAGCATTAATGCCGGTCTCTTTATTAAATGGGAGTGTATATACTTTTAATATGCTAATCCATAAAATATATCTTCAACATTTCCTGATTCAATACTAATTCTTTTTAAGTAATCTTCATAACTATCAGCCCAATTTTGCTCATTGACATTTATCTTATCCTTATTAAACCCAATAAATATCCTGGCTGCATCATCAATATCAAGCTCTTCTACACTAATCTCAGTACTCATCTTATTATCTTCAGTTTCTATATTAACTTCATTACTATAGCCAGTTGGACTAACAAGAATTTGATCCATTTCTGCAGCAGTTTCTATATTAATATTTAGTTCCTGTCCATCTTTTTTACCTCTATTAGCAATAAGTATTGTACTCCAGAGATAATCTCCTTCTTCAACTTTTGCTTCTGTATCAACATTTTCTACATCAGCATAGGCCTCCGAAAATCTCTCAGGACCTCCAGGAAGAAATGATGTCTCAAATTCTGGTCTTAAAATCAAATTGCTGTTTTCCTGTGCTGTGCCCTGTAAACCATTAATTGAAATGGTAACCCAAATAACAAAGGCAATAGCTAAACCTATCTTCAAATAATAATAAAACATTTCCATTTTGCTTTTTTCATTTTTATTCATAGTACCCCTCCAAATTAATTAAATTTTATAACTATTTCTTGATTATAATTATAAACAAATTATAAACAAAAATCAAATTTATATACAAATTATTTATATTTAAATTAAATTATTAGCTATTTTAGATTTAAAAAAGGATTTTTGCCGTTATCTTAGAATATATAATATAAACAAATTGTAAATGAAGGAGGTAACTATGAATTTAAATAACAAACAAATCTTATTAATTGAAGATGACAAAAATATATTTGAGCTAGTTAAGGCTATGTTTAATAGTTACAACACAGAAGTTGTATTTAAAAAAGATGGAAAATCAGGTTATAAAGAAGCTATGGAAAATGATTATGATCTAATTCTGCTTGATATAATGCTTCCCGAAATGGATGGCTGGGAAATCTGTAAAAAACTAAAAGAAAAGAAAGTCTATACTCCCATAATTATGTTGACAGCCAAAGCTGAAGAGGCTGATAAAGTATTAGGACTGGAAATTGGTGCAGATGATTATGTAACCAAACCATTTTCTCCCAGAGAATTAAGAGCAAGAATCAAGGCGGTTTTAAGAAGGTCTGGAAATCAAACTAGAAGTGAAAATAATAATTCTAAAGTCTACAATTTTTCTGAATTTAGATTTAAATTAAGTAATGATGATAAATCCATCTCTATCAACAATCAACTTATTAGTTTTGCTCCCAAAGAATTCGCCTTATTTGAATTTATGTTAAAAAATAGTAATAAAGTTTTTTCTAGAAAAGAACTGCTCAAAAATATCTGGGGGGTTGAAAATAATCAAGAGATTAGAACTATTGATGAGCATATTAAAAGAATTAGAAGAAAAATAAAGGAAAAAGATATAAATAATAAATTCATAAAAACTGTCTGGGGTACTGGCTATAAATTTTCATTTAAGGAAGATAATCATGAAGATTAATTTTAATAGTTTTTTTAGCAGATTGTTAATCACAAATACTATTATTGTATTAATCACCATAATTATTATTAGTGGTATCTTTGGATATTTAATCCAAAACTATTACTATGGTTTACGAGAATGGAAAGCCTCTAAAGATGGGCATAGAATTGCAGAAATTATTAATAATTATATCAATGATGCCAATCTAAAAAAATTCAGACAGGATGAAAGTTTGTTAAGAATAAACACAATTTCTAAAACATCTGAACTAGAAATTGGAATAATTAATAATCACGGAGATTTTATATTGAATTCATCTAATTTTGATTCTCTAAAAATGGAGATCGAAGATAAAACTCTAAAAGAAGTAATTGCCGGTAATCAAGTTATAAATAAAATAAAGGGACCTAAAAAAAATGAACTATTAATGATCTTTCCTCTTTTTAAAGATCCACTTAATGAAAATAAAGACATCTCGTTAAATACAAAAGGAAACTCTGATATTATTGGAGGCATTATACTGAAATCAGAGTTAGATAGTGTAAAAACAACTATAATTGACATCTTAAAATTAATTTTCTATTCATCCTTAATAGCCTTGATTATTGCTTTATTATTGAGCATTAGATTCAGTCAAAACATCGTCAAACCATTAAATAAAGTTAAGGCTTCTGCTAAGAATATTTCTAATAATGAATTTACTAAAATCAAAGAGAATAATGTTAAAACAACTGAATTGAAGAATTTGATCGAAACCTATAATTATGCTGTAGAAGAAATTGAAAAAACAATCAAAAAGAAAAACAGACTGGAAAAACTCAGAAAAGAATATATTGCAAACATATCTCACGAATTTAGAACACCTCTCTCATCAATTAAAGGTTTTGCTGAAATAATTGAAGAACAGGACTTAAATCAAACACAGCTAAAAAATTATTCATCAATAATGAAAAATGAAGCTGAACATCTTCAATACCTGGTAGAAGAATTACTTATCCTTGGTCAATTAGACTCAGATGGAATTAAATTAAATATAAAAAGGGTTAAACTAAAAGACTTAATTAGTTTTGCTGTCAATTCATTAGAAACTGAAATCAATAAGAAAAATATTAAAATAAAAGGAAATTACGAAAATAATAACTTGGAGATTAAAGTAGATCCAAATAAATTTAAAGAAGTTTTTATAAATTTAATTGATAATGCAGTTAAACACTCACCTGAAAATTCTAAGATAGAAATTATAACTCAAAAAATTAATAATCCAAAAAATGAAATAGAAAATGTGAAAATCATGATTAAAGATGAAGGGAAAGGAATCGAAGAAGAAAAACAGGATAAAGTATGGGAAAGATTTTATAAAGTAGATGAATCAAGATCCAGAAATGATAGTAATGGCACCGGGCTTGGTCTGGCTATAGTTAAAGACATTATTGATAAACATCAAGCAGAGGTCAATATTCAAAATAATAAGCAAGGTGGTGCCTCATTTATAGTAACTTTAAATAAAAAACACCTGGTTAAAGGTTAAAACTAAAAAGATAACCCTAATCCAGATTCTGGCGTTCCAAATAATCAGCCAGCTGTTTTAAATCCTTAGTGTGATTTTTTTCATCTTATCGGATTATTAACAACAAAAAAATTTCCTGTTAGCATTAAGTCTACAGGGGAAAATATACATAGTTTAGCTGTTACTGATTAAAGAAATTATTTCTTTTCTTCTTTCTTTTCACTTTCTTTCTTCACAGGTTTTTTCTTGTCTTTCATTTTTCAGCACCTCCCTGATATTTCAACTTACTACTTGAGCCTAAATTTATTATATTACATAAAACTCGAAATAATATCTAATTATTAAGTTCTCCTGAAGAAAATATTATACAAAATAAAAACCCCAGAGAAGCTCCATTGTTACTGAACAAATAGAATCTCTCTGGGGTAATTAAGACTACATTAATGCTTCGAAATATAAACTCCGTCTTTAAATAGTTTTATCCCGGCATAAAGAATTATAAAGAATTCAAGCCTACCTAAAAACATTCCAATTGTCTGAGTCCAGATTATACCCAGAGGAGCTTCTGGCGAAAGTAAACCGATTGAAATCCCAACTGTACCCAGAGCTGATCCAAATTCAAACATACTATCTAAAAGAGAATATCCATAGGCTGTATGGACTGCTACTCCTGCAAAAAAAGTAAACAAGTATAGTAATATATAGTTAGCTACATCTTTTACATGCTGATCTTTTACATAAAACTTATTCTCTCCCCGCCAGAGATAATTGCTGCTGACACTTCTGCGAGGTAAAAACTGTTCTTTAATTTCCCAGTAGATTGATTTAAAAATCAAATAGATTCTATACTGCTTAATACCACCAGCAGTTGAACCTGTTCCACCACCAACAAGCATAATTAATATAATGATAAAGTTAGCAAATATCGGCCAGCCGGCAAAAGAAATCGTCGAAAAACCGGTTGTTGATAAAGCTGTAATGATCTGGAAAAAGGTAATTCTAAAATTCTCGCTTAGCATAGGGTATAAAGAGTTTAATGAAAAAAACATTAATATAGGAGTTAAAAATATAAATAGAGTTATCATTAAACGTATCTCAGCATTTTTAAAGAATGTTTTAACCTTACCTTTAAGCAGTGTGTAATGAGTTGCAAAGTTTATTGTACCAAGCAGCATTAAGACAATTGTCACCACTTCAATAGATAAACTGTTGTAATGGCCGATGCTGTCAGGCTGAGTGGAAAAACCTCCAGTAGAAATTGCAGCCATCGAGTGATTTATGGAATCAAAGAGCGGCATCCCTGCAAAATAATAGAGAATAATCCCTGCTGCAGTATAGAAAGTATAGATTTTCATGATCAACATGGTAGAGCGTTTTACATGGGGTAATAATTTATCACTTCTTGCCTCAGCCATATATAATCCCATTCCATGAACCGGGAGCAGTGAAGATAAAGCAATTACTGCAAGGCCAGCTCCACCGAAAAACTGCATAATCGAGCGCCAGATCAGGATTAATTTCGGGGCACTAGTAACATCAACAAGAGACAAACCGGTAGTTGTCCAACCACTTACTACTTCAAAAATAGAATGGCTCCAGCTCATATCTAAAATAGTTATAAAAGGTATTGCAGAGAAGAAAATTGCCCCAAGCCAGGAGAAAATAACAATTATACTCCCTTCGTTTAAGGATAACTCCACATCTTCTTCCTGATGTCTGCTCCCATAAATAAATAATACTAATCCTGCCAGAATAGAAAGTCCTCCTGCCAGCAGAAAATGAGGTGCCAGGCTGCTTTCTTCAGGAAAAGCTAGTAAAAATAAAAGTGGTGATAGAATAGCAGCCCCGGCAAAGATAATAATAATCCCGGTATATTTTGAAATCAGAAAGTAACGAGAAATAAGCAGATTTTTATATTTCATCTTATTCTTCACCACCAA
>NZ_QPJF01000046.1:0-11217 GCF_003337665.1 Halanaerobium sp. ST460_2HS_T2 | reverse complement strand
TAATTCCAATTATAAGGAGTTTTTCTATTTTAAGCAAGTATTTTCGCTGAAAATAGAACTTGACATTTATTAAATATTTTTATGCAATGCTAGTGAATAAAAGTCTTCAAATTATTTTTGTAGACAAAATTTTCTTCCAGATCCTTTTTGAAAAAATCAGGGTGTAGATTCTGTGCATGCAGATTTAATTTCCATTCATGAAAGACATGAACTGTTTTTTCTCGAAGTGTTCCTGGATTAAGTTCAGGGTCGTTATGAGCTCTACAGAAGTAATCTGCAATATAGTGGAATAATTCTCCCAGTTTAATTGCAAATTTATAGGGGTTTTGGTCGGGATTCATTTCTTTTAATTCATCAAATTGCTTATAAAAAAATTCCATAGTTTCATCTTTAAAGTGGCTTATATCTCCTTTAATAAAATCAGGTTTCATGCTTCCCCAGGCAAGTGCCATTTTGGAAAGCCAGATATCATTTTTAGCAAAATGATCATGAATTTTATAAGCCAGCATTTTGTGTGTTCTAGTATCCAGTTTCAATACCTCCCGGTAATTTTAATCCTTGCCAACAAATTTCGATATTTTAATAATAACATAGACCTTACAAATTAGCAAATGGATTTATTTTCCTTTGATTCTCTGCTGTTAAATATTTAATTATTGAATCTAAATCTTAATTTTGATAAGATTTTACTTAGAATCATATAATTTTAAATTGATCGCTTAATTATTATTTATTATAAAGTTTACTTGAAGCCGGCTTAAATTTCTGTTAAATTGTTTACGGTAAATCATTAAAATATAATTTTAATAAACAAGTTAAATTAAGAAGGAGAGATAATTTATGAAGGCAAAAAAACTTACTGGAGAAAGAGCAGCAGAATATATTAAAGATGGGATGATAATAGGTCTGGGTACTGGTTCAACTGCTTACTATGCAATAAAAAAAGTAGGAGAAATGGTTAAAAATGGACTGAAAATCAAGGCTGTACCAACATCAAAAGAAACTGCAAAACTGGCAGCAGCAGAAGGAATTGAACTTGTAGAATTATCCGATGTTAAATCACTTGATCTTACAATTGATGGTGCTGATGAAGTTGATCCAGACTTTAACCTGATTAAAGGTGGAGGTGGCGCTCTCTTAAGAGAGAAGATAGTTGCTTCAGCTACTGATCAGTTGATTATAGTTGTAGATGAGTCTAAACTTGTTGAGCATCTGGGAGCATTTCCACTTCCGGTAGAGGTAACTCCTTTTAGCTGGCAGTATACACAGCAAATGATTGAAAAATTCAGCTGTAGTTCAAAGATTAGAAAAGAAAATGGGGAGATTTTTGTTACAGATAATGGGAACTATATTCTGGATTGTGATTTTGGCAAAATTGAAGATCCTGTAAAAATAGCCGTGGAATTAAACAAGCTGCCTGGAGTTGTAGAGAATGGGATTTTTGCAGAAATGGCAGAAATTATTGTGGTAGGTTATAATGATGGTCATATAGAGGTTTTAGAAAAATAATTAAATTGAAACTGATGAGGAGCCAGCAGCAGCTGGGCTCCTTTTTTCAGTTTAAATCACATCTAAGTAATAATAAAACCGCTCCTCCAGGAGCGGTTTGGCTAAATATTTGATTAAATATTTAATCTTCAACGAGATTACTTTTTAGCCAGTTTATAATATCATCAGATTCATATAAAGGCTCACCATCAATAAATAAACAGGGAACCTGTCTCTTGCCTCCAACTTCTATTAATTCGGATTCTGCTTTTTGATCCTGATTAATATTTTTTAATTCCACTTCATTTAAATCATTTTTGTCAATAAATTTAGTTACTTTTCTGCAATAAGGACAGGTAGGGTAGTAATATAATTTCAAATTATACATTTTATCATCCTTTCGTATTTAAGATGTCATACCTTAGATAATAATTTCTATTTAAACTCCAGAATTCCTTTATTATTTTCTAATTGAATAATATTACAAATATTTGTAAAAATATGTTATAATTAAGATGAGTTTAAAGAATTGGCTTAAATTTAACTGTTTGTTTATTGCGAAAGGAGCCAGCATGTATAATAATTACAATGAGATATCTGCAGAAACAGAACTGAATAGTTTTAATTTAAGGAATTATTTTCTCCAGGAAGCTGAACTTAATTCAAATATTGAAAGTATATTCCAGTTATTTGAAAAAACTCAAGAAGCTGAGACAGAAATTGATTTTTTTTATTTAATTTTAACTGAAGCATTTAAATTGATTCCGGAAGCTGAGTATGGACAAATTGTAATAAATTATCAGGATCCAGCATATTTTCTAAAAAAAGTATATAGACAGGAACTGCTATCTTTTGATATAGCTAGCTTTCAGAAAAATTACTCCAGTTTTTATTTTGGAGATATTATTTTTAAATCACAGCGTTTAAATAAAAAACTAATTATAAATTTTAAGCTGGATAATCAATTTTTAGGAGCAGCGATTTTATACATTCCAGCAAAAAAATATAAAGGATTTAGTAATCAGTCGGTAAAGATTGGTGCTTTTTTGGAAAAAATAGCATCATCATATCTGATTTCAAAAAGGTATCAAAGATTACAGGAAAAATTAAAGCAGGAGATTATACTATCTTTAAGTAATCTACTTGCCATTCATGATCAGTACACAAAAGGGCATAATCAGAAAGTTGCTGAGTTGAGTAGAGAACTGGCAGAGTTGACAGGTTTAAATAAAAACCAAATTCAGCAGGCTTATTGGACTGGTATTTTACATGATATAGGTAAAACATTAATTCCTGCTTCTATATTAAACAAAAAAGCTCCTCTCACTAAAAAGGAATTCTCTGAGATAAAAAAGCATCCAGAGTGGGCCTATCAAACCTTAAAAGATTCAGCAGAATTAAAAGATATTGCCAGCTATGTACTTTATCATCATGAAAAATGGGATGGTAGTGGTTATCCTGATCAGCTGGCGGGAAATGAAATCCCTATAATTTCTCAGATTGTTTCAATAGCAGATGCCTGGGATGCTATGACTTCTAACCGTTCATACAGAAAAGCTCTCAGTCACAAAGAAGCTATTAAACGTCTCAAAAATAATCGCGGTAAACAATTTTCACCATTACTTTTAGATGTATTTCTGGATAATATTAGTTAAAGCAGATATTTAATTTCATTTTTAGAATTAAAGCCTTTAAATAGCCGTTTGTTTCTGTTATAATAGTAAAGTAGACAACAATTTTATTTTATACAGATTTTTTTCAAAAGAAACCAAAAGGGTGGAGAAAAAATTGAGAAGAAGAGAGCGCTTGACCGGTTTTTTTATCATATTTATTTTACTTACTTTTTCTGCTTACAGTAGTTCAATGAATGTAGGTGGTCGCAGTGGATTAGCAGATAGACAGATTGGAAGAACCAGTCAGATAAATGCTGGCCAGAACAGCATGAGAGTTCTAAATAATGGTAAGCAGAAATTTAATACTGCTGTTTCTGGAACTAAAGAACAATTGGATAAAGAGTCTGATATAAATAGCAGTCAGTCTTTAAATACTAATTCAGGCAGGTCGGATAAATCTATAAGTTTAGATCAGGCCGCTGATAATGTCAGTCAAAATTTTAAAAATGAGAGAAAAGAAACTAAAATAGTTACTGAGCAGAGAGAAAAAAATACTGTTCAAAATAAAAAACAGGATCAGCAGAAAACTGCTTTTGAAAAAAGATATGAACCTCAGTTAATTGATCAGGTAAAAGTACATAAAGTTAAAAGTGGAGAAACCCTCTGGGATATAGCTCATGAACATGGTTTAAATATTGATTCTTTAATCGGAGCCAATAATATCAGCAATATGAATAGCATAAAACCGGGTCAGGAATTTAAAATCTTACCTGTCAAAGGAATTATTTATCGAGTTTCACCTGGAGAAAGTGTAGCCAGTATTGCAGGTAAATTTAATATTAAAACTGAAACAATTATGAGAGATAATAATCTTGAAGATCCTTCTGGTTTGAAAATTGATCAAAAATTAATTTTAAGAGGTGCAAAACCAGAGTTCAGCTATCAGGATCGTCTGGATCAGAAATTTATGTATCCAATTAATACACGTATTACCTCTTATTATGGACCGCGCTGGGGTAGAGTACACGAAGGTTTAGATTTTGCTGCTCCAATGGGTAGTCCAATTAGAGCTGTTAGTTCAGGTCGAGTTGTTTATAGTGGCTGGGCAACCGGTTATGGATATGTTGTAATCATTGAGCATCAAAAAGGTTTAAGAACACTTTATGCTCATAATTCTAAACTTTTAGTAAGAAGTGGAGAATCAGTTGGTAAGGGAGAAGTTATTTCTCGATCGGGTAATACTGGTAACTCAACTGGTCCGCATCTTCATTTTGAAGTACAGGTAAATGGTCGCCCCGAAAATCCGTTAGATTATATCAATAGATAGAATTTAATATTAATGTAATTTTGACTCCTCATTATTTATTTAATGGGGAGTTTTATTATTTTTAGATAACAATTCGATTTGGAGATTTATATTTATTAAGATCTACCTTGACACTAATTAAAAAATAATTTATAATTAATTTATGAAACATTTGAATAATTGTTCATATATAATAACTAAAGGTGAGGTGTAACTATGCAGAAGACAGCTGAAAAGAAAAAAAGAGAAGAAAAAGAATTTGAACTGGAAGGTTTAAATTGCTCTAACTGTGCAATGAAAATTGAAAACCAGGTAAAAGAACTGGAAGGAATGGAGAATGTCGAACTGAATTTTGCAACTTCAACTCTTAAAGTTGCTGCTGAGGAATCAAGACTTAAAAAAATAAAATCAGAACTGCAGCAAATTTCTGATCGAATTGAACCAGGAGTTAAGGTTTTAAATAAAGGTGAAGAAAACGAAAATAATGACAGGGCTAATTCACTTAGAGCATATCTCTGGCAAAAGAAAAATATTTTTATTGGTGTCATGTTTTTTCTATTTGCTCTTGCTTTTTCTAATTTAAGTGTTTTTAAGGGAAATATTTTTTACAGCCTGTCTCTACCGGCTTACATAACAGCATATTTATTAATTGGTTATCCTGTTTTAAAGGCTGCTGTTTTAAATATTGGCCAGGGGCAGATATTCGATGAAAACTTTTTAATGGTTATTGCCACTATTGGAGCATTTGGGATCAGAGAATATCCAGAAGCAGTAGCAGTAATGCTCTTTTATATGGTAGGAGAATTATTCCAGGAGAGAGCAGTAAATAATTCCCGGCGTTCAATTAAGGATTTAATGGATATTCAGCCTGATTACGCAAATTTAATAAAAGATGATGAGATTATCAAAGTAGATCCCGAAAAATTAAAAGTTGATGATCTGATTGCTGTAAAAGCGGGCGAAAAGATTCCGGTTGATGGAAGAATAGTAAGTGGTGAAACAGCACTTGAAACATCAGCTTTAACTGGAGAATCTCTGCCGAAAGATGTAGCAGAAGGAGATTCTGTTTTGAGTGGTATGATTAACTTAAATAAACTAATAACAATTCAAGTTACAAAAGAATATAAAGATTCAACTGTTAAAAAGATACTTGAGCTGGTCGAAAATGCGAGTTCAAAAAAAGCGTCAACAGAAAAATTCATCAGCAAATTTGCCAGTTATTATACTCCACTGGTAGTTCTAGCAGCAGCATTAGTCGCTATTCTGCCCCCTCTACTAACCGGTGCTGCATTTGATCAGTGGTTTTACAGAGCTTTAATATTTTTGGTGGTCTCCTGTCCCTGTGCTCTGGTTGTATCAATTCCCCTTGGTTTTTTCGGTGGGATAGGACTGGCTTCAAAAAATGGGATACTGGTCAAAGGAGGGAATTATCTGGAAGCACTTAATAAACTGGATACAATTGTCTTTGATAAAACCGGTACTCTAACAGAGGGTAATTTTAAAGTAACTGAAGTTAATATCTACAGTGACTACAGCCGAGAAGAGATTCTGGAAATTGCGGCGGAGGTGGAACAGTTTTCCAATCATCCAATTGCTCTATCAATTATTGAAGCGGCAAAAAATTATAAAAAACATTCAGCAGCGAGCAATTATCAGGAAATTTCTGGTGCTGGTATTAAAGCGGAATTGGATAATAATCTAATTTTAGCAGGAAACGAAAGACTTATGCAGAAAAATAATATAGAGTATGAAAAAACAGATAGCACGGGAACAGCAGTTTATCTTGCTAAAAATGGTGAGTTTTTAGCATCAATCATAATTTCTGATCAGTTAAAAGATGATGCTAAAGCAGCTGTTTCTGAGCTAAAAGAACTCGGTATTAATAATTTAGCAATGTTAACCGGAGATAATCAACTGACAGCGGCTAAAGTAGCTTCCAGTTTGAAACTTGATAATTTTTATGCTGAGCTTTTACCTGATCAAAAGGTAGAAAAGGTGGAAGAGTTGCTGCATAGTTCAAATAAGCTGGCTTTTGTTGGAGATGGAATCAATGATGCACCAGTACTTGCTCGCTCAGATTTAGGAATCGCTATGGGTGGACTGGGTTCAGATGCTGCAATTGAAGCTGCAGATGTGGTATTGATGACTGATGAGCCATCTAAAATTGTTTCAGCACTAAATATTGCTGCAAAAACTAAGGAACTGGTCTGGCAGAATATAATTATGGCTCTGTCAATTAAAGCTGCAGTTATGATTTTAAGTGTTTTAGGTATGGCTTCAATGTGGGCAGCAGTATTTGCTGATGTTGGAGTTGCTTTAATGGCAGTATTTAATGTAATGCGAATTTTAAAGACGGAAGAGATTTAAATACAGACTTGAGTTAACATGAATTTAAGGTAAATAAATTTAAACCATACTATTATTTTTAAACAGCTAAGAAATGGAGTGAAAAAAATGGCAGCTGAACTAAAAGAAAAAGCAATGTGTGATATTTGTGAGGTTTTTAATCCAGATAATAAAGTAGTCGAAATTATGAAAGAAAAAAATCTGGCTGATGAAGTAGTTTATGATCTGGCTGAATTATTTAAGACAATGGGTGATCCAACTAGAATAAAAATTCTTTATGCTTTAAAAGAAAGAGAACTTTGTGTCTGTGATCTTTCGGAACTGCTTGATATGAGTTCTTCTGCCATTTCTCATCAGCTTAGAGTTTTGAGGAATAATAAACTGGTTAAATATCGCAAACAGGGGCGATCAGTTTATTATTCACTTGATGATGACCATGTAATGTGCCTTTTTGGTCAGGGACTTGAACATGTACTTGAAGATTAGTCTAGAAATAAATTCTATTAGTTAATGTTATTTAAAAATTGTTAAAGGAAGATTTAATGCCAAAAATAAATGCAGTGCTGCTGGCAGGGGGAGAAAGTAGTCGTTTCGGAAGTGATAAAGCTCTTTTACCCTTTGCTGGAAAGACATTAATTGAATATATTTATGATAATTTAAAAACCAGTTTTAACAGGGTTATTATTGTAGGATCTCCTGTTAAATATTCTTTTCTTAAAGAAGCTGAAATTAGAGAAGATATTTATCAGAATCGTGGTCCGCTGGCCGGCATTTATACCGGTCTTTATTTTTCTAAAAGCAGTTATAACTTTGTCTGTGGCTGTGATATGCCATTTTTAAACAGTAAATACTTTGATTTTATCCATAAACAGGCAGCCGAAAGTCCGGAAGCAGAAATCATTGTATCCTGCTTTAATGGATATCTGGAGCCTCTGGCTGCTATATATCAGCGGTCGCTGCTCTCAAATATTAAAAGTGAAATACTTAAAAACAATCTTAAAATTAAGTCTTTTTATCAAAAGAGCAGGAAAAAAATAATTAAAGAAGAAATATTAAAAAGAAATTTTAAACTGGAAAAGTTATTTTTTAATCTTAATTATCCCGAAGATCAAAGCAAGGCAATTAATTATTTAAAAGAGGAGGCAGAAAGTTTTGATTAAAACAAAAGTTCGAAAATTATATCAAAAATATTTTTTATCAATCTATTTTTTGTGTATTTTATCACTAATATTAATATTTTCTTTTACAGCCGGGGCAGAAGATATTGTATTGGATCCACCAGAATATCAGAGTTTTGAACTTGATAATGGATTGCAGTTTATGATTTTTCCTGATCATTCAATTCCTCTGCTCAGATATTCAATTTATTATAATGTTGGTTCAATTGACGAAAAAAATGGACAGACTGGCATTTCTCATTTTTTAGAACATCTGATGTTTTTAGGAACTGAAAATCTTCCGGAAGGAGAAATAGACGATTTGATTTCTTCTGTTGGGGGACAGTTAAATGCTGCCACAAATTTTGATTATACTTACTATTATCATGAGGTTCCATCTTCTATGCTGGAACTTGTGATGGCTCTAGAATCAGATCGAATGCATAATTTAAGATTTAAGGAAAAGGAAATTAATAGAGAACGAGAAGTTATTAAGCAGGAGAGAAGAATGCGTACTGAGAATAACATATTTGCAAGAGGCTTTGAAGAAATTAAAGCCCACGCATTTAAAGATAGTTATTTAGAGCATAATGTTATTGGGTGGATGGAAGATATTAACGATATTTCTATCCAGGAATTGCAAAATTATTATCAGCGTTATTACTCACCAAACAATGCGTTAGTTGTTGTCAGTGGTGATGTAGAGGCTGAAAAAGTAAAAAGTTTTGCTAAAAAATATTATGCTGATTATACTGCCTCAAATATCGAGAGAAAGGAATTTAAGCTGCCAGAACAATCTAAGGAGAAGACAAAAACTGTTGAATTAAATACCAATATTCCTTATGCTCTTCAGCTTTACAAAATTCCGCCAGCAGATAATCTGGATATAACTGCTTTAGAGATTTTTCTTGATATTCTTGCTAATAATCAGAGTTCCCGCCTGAAGGAAAAGTTGCAGAAGGAAGCCGGTATAATTTTAGATAGTGGAGCGTTTCTTTATCCTCTTAGAACAGATTCTTTTGCTTTAATATATTTTATCCCTTCCAACACAAATTTAGTTGAACAGGCACAGCAGGCATTTGATAGGGAGCTGAGGAAGATCTTTGCTGAAGGAATAACTACTCAGGAATTCAAAATGGTCAAAAAGCAGTATCAGAAATCTCTGATTTTTTCTCAAAAAAATCTTAACTCAGCTGCTTCCACTTATGCACTTAATAAACTTAGATTTAATAAAGCAGAACTTATAGAAGAAAAAATTGACTTTATCAATAGTTTAAGTAGAGATCAATTAATTCAAATTGCCAGGAAATACTTTAGTTTTGATCGAAGAACAAAAGGTTATATTTTACCTGAAAATAAAGGTGGTGCTCAATAGTGAGAAGAAATTATAAAATTCTAATCTTCAGCCTTATTATAATATTATTTTTTAGTTTTAATGTGACTGCAGGCACCGAAAATTTCAGTCCGGATTTTTTTAGAGAACTTGCAGATGCAGTAAACAAGAAACCGAAGCTTGAAATTCCCGATTATGAGCTTTTAGAACTGGATAATGGGATGAAATTTTATCTTGCTCAGGACAGAAGTTTGCCAATCTTTGAGCTCAGAGGATATATTGACAGCGGTAAAATTAATGAAACTGAGGCTAATACAGGAATAACTACCTTAATGACTGAATTGATGCTTAAGGCTACCGAAAATTACCCAGAGAGTGAACTTGCTCTTTTTAAAGAAGTTAATGCACTTTCTTTAAATCTGGGGGCAGGATCTGATCGAATTTCTATTAGTGGTAATTCATTAAGTACTGAAAGTAAAGAGTTAATAACATTACTGGCTGAAGTTTTAATTAGACCTCAATTTAATGGTCGACATTTTACAAGAACTGTTAAAGAATATCAACAGCTATACAGACAGCAGTTCTATAATGATTCTGCCTTATTAAACATGTATTTCTTTAAAAATCTATATGGAAACCATCCTTATGGTTATAATTATAACTATAATTTGATTTTAGATTTTTTAAATAAAGTTGATTCCAGAGAGCTAAGAAAATTTTACGCTAAGACTATTCAGCCCGATAAAATTTCAATTGCTATCAGTGGAGATTTCGATTTAGAAGAATTAAAAAAAGAAATCAAAAGTAATTTTGCTGATTGGAAAAATAATGCTGAAAAATTATCTAAAAAACAGGTTATAGTTAATCCTAAAATTCATCAAAAAATAATTGTAGTTAACAAAGAGGATGCTACTCAGGCCAGTATGAAAATGGGATATAATTTTTACAGCAGTAAATATCCAAAAAGAATTCCGTTTTTAATGGGGAATAAAATTTTTGGAAGTGGAAGATTCAACAGCCGGTTGATGGAAAATCTTCGCAGTGACAAAGGATATGTTTATGGTATCAACTCTCAGGTGAGTTATAATGATTACGGAGGGGCATATTTTATCAATTTAAGTCTGGATCCCCAAAAAGCTCTGGCCGGTATGAAAGCAGTTAGAGAAGAAATGAAAAAAATTAAAGCTGGCAAAGAACCCCTGCAAAAGCAGGAACTCTTTGAAAATATTAATTTATATAATGCAATCTTTCCCAAAGCCTATCAGCATCAAATAGATGTTTTAGATGAATTAGTCTATCAAAAAGAATTTTACAACAATTCTGATCAATATTTAAATAATTTTATTAATCAGTATAATGGGCTTGAGGTCCAGGAGGTTCAGCAAATTTTTGCTGAAGATCTTTATCCGGAGATTCTTTTTACAGTTATTGTTGGTCCAAAAGAAAAAATACTGCCTCAATTTAAAGAAGCTGGTCTAAAAGTAGAAGTAATTGATAATCAGCCTGTATCCTGATTCACTGGATTTTAGTTCTTGACAGCAGACTGGATTATAAGGTATTATAATAACGATAGTTAAATATTTAAAAACTATGATGAGAAGTAGTAATTTTTCCTTAAACTGAAAGAGAACGAAATCCAGTGGCTGTAAGATTTCGGCAGTTAAAGAAAATGAAGTCGTCTCTGAGTTTTGCTGACCAGTCAGATCATCAGGTAGTTAATTTTGATAATCTGGATTAATCAGTAACGGCACAGCAGTCGTTAATCAATGAGTGCTTTCTGTATTTTAGGAAGAACTAAGGTGGTACCGCGAATTAATTGCTCTTTCGTCCTTAACTGGATGGGAGAGCTTTTTGTTTTTTTTATTATTACTAATTTTATCACTAGCATTGCATAAAAATATTTAATAAATGTCAAGTTCTATTTTCAGCGAAAATACTTGCTTAAAATAGAAAAACTCCTTATAATTGGAATTA
>NZ_QPJF01000045.1:0-11819 GCF_003337665.1 Halanaerobium sp. ST460_2HS_T2 | reverse complement strand
GTAACTATTTAATTCAACGGAGCCAGGCAAATGCCTTTTTTATTTAGATATTTTTAGATTTACATTTTTTTCTTCACAACATTAATTATACAACCAAAATATTTTTAGAAGAAATGTTGCTTGGTTTTTTTAAGATTTATAAAAAACATAAAAACCTTTCTATAATTATTTTGAGAGAAGCAGTTGCTGTAAACGAAGAATTTGGAGATGAATTCAAAAGAATGGAAGAAAAACGCTTCCGTCGGTTACAGGATTTATATAAATTTTTGATAGAGAATAATTATATATCAAAAAATATTGAATTTGATTATTTTGCTTTTGCCTTTTTAGGTATTATGGAAAGTGTAATAATGAGGAAACTTATTTTAAGTGAAGAAGATTTTAATATTGAAGAAGCTGCAGATAAAATAAGTGATTACTTAAATAAAGCAATTTCTTAAAATCTATTTATTCAAGTGTAAGATAATTAGTAAAAATAAAAAGATATTATCTATAATTGAATCTGAAATTCAAAATTGGATTTTGGATAGATCAAAATTTATATTAAATTATTTGAACCTCTCCGCCAGTATAGCATGCCTCATAATAATACTGGCTGTACTACTTTTAGATGATTTTTCTATCTCTCAGGGCCCAAACTCTTCTCTGATATTAGCTTTTTTTATCTATTCTTTGTATTTAGTCTTCCCCGTGTCTTATAGTACTTGCACTTTCTTTAGACCTATCTTTTTAACGTTTTAGTTACCATGTATAATATCACCTCTATCTATATCTAAAACACCTTTATCAATATTAATTAAAAATGGCAGGATTTTGGCAGGATTCACGCCTTAAACACAAAAAACCCCACCATCACGGCGGGGTTTTAAAATAGGCATCAGCCCTTAATATTCAATGGCGGAGAGACTGGGACTCGAACCCAGACACCTTTCGGCTTCACCGGATTTCAAGTCCGGCTCCTTAGCCAATTCGGACATCTCTCCACTTATGTCACGAATAATATTGTACTATAGAAATAGATTACTGTCAAGAGAATTCATTATTTTTTTATTAAAGAAGAGGAAATTACTGTTTTACTCAAATATATTTTAAAGAAGAAAAAATAAACATCTGTTATTTATGCTGGTAAATAAAAAAATAAAAAAGTAAAAAATATTTGAAATTTATATTTTGAGGTGATTATAGTGGAAAATCCAGTTATTTTACAGACTTTTTACTGGGAAATGAACAGCAATAAATATGCAGAAAATTTTCCTGAAGAAAAAGATCTCTGGAATTTAATAGACAAAAGAGCTGATTCAATAGCTGAAGCAGGATTTGATTATCTGTGGTTTCCGCCTGCTAATAAAGGTGCAGGGGGGATAGAGGATGTTGGTTATGGTACATATGATCTCTGGGATTTAGGTGAGTTTAAGCAGAAAGGCAGTATAAGAACTAAATACGGCACAAAAGAACAATTAGAAAGGGCTGTAGAAAATTTGCATAGTAAAGGACTGAAGCTAATATATGATGCTGTCTTAAATCACAGACTGGGTGCAGATGATAAAGAAACAGTTACCTTAAAAGATGGCAGTCAGGCTGACGTCTGGACAAAATTTGATTTTCCAGGGCGCGAAAATAAATACAGCAATTTAAAACTTAACTGGACTCATTTTGATGGGGTTGATTGGAACGAACGAACCAGAAGGGCAGGAGAATTTCTCTTTCAGTGTAAAGAGTGGGATGATTCTTACGAAGATGACTATCTTATGGGAGCAGATATAGATTATGATAATCAGGAAATTAAAGCCGAGGTGATAAACTGGGGAAAGTGGATAATTAATCAAATGGATTTTGATGGTTTTCGATTAGATGCCAGTACTCATATTGATAATGAAATGATTCATGACTTTATTGAGGAAGTTACTGCAGATACAGAGAAGGATTTAATTTTTATTGGTGAAGCCTGGGTTAATAGTCCAAAATCTTTAATGGATTATTTAAACATTGTTGATAATAAAAAGCTTTGTGCCTTTGATTTTCCTTTAAGACAGAGTTTTGTAGAAATGATGAAAGGTAATCTTGATATGCGCTGGTATGGAGGCAGAGGATTGGTAAATCAAAAAGATTATAAAAATAGAGCAGTTACTTTTGTAGAAAATCATGATACAGATCATGAAAGTACCAATAAATATGGAATAGAGACTATTGTTTATCGAAAAATGCAGGCTTATACATATATTCTAATGCGGAGAGATGGAATCCCAACTGTATTCTGGAAAGATTATTATAATTATGGTTTAAAAGATAAAATAGATAAGTTAATTTCCGCCCGCAAGAAATTTGCCTATGGTGATGCTTTTGAGAGTGAAACAAATGATCAAAAAACATATTCATATATTAGAACAGGTGATGAAAAACATCCCGGAAGTGGACTGGTAATGATGATAACTCAGCGAGAAAACAAAGAGCTTGTAGAAAAAACTATAAATACAGGAAAAGCAAATACGTGTTATTATGATTTTACAGCTAATGTAAAAGAGAAAGTCAAAACAGATAGTGAGGGAAACGGTAACTTTAAGGTTAGAGGAACAGCAGGAGAAGGTTATTCTGTCTGGGTTCAGCTTGAAAAATAATAGGCTGTAGAAAGGTTTCTAGTTAAAATTTAAACTTACTAATGGCTTGAATTATGAATAAACGAAAAATTTTGACAAATATTAAGATAACTATTATAATTTATTTAGGTTCATATTCTCACAAAGAAAGGGTGGTTGTTTTGGCAAATGTGGAAAACAGAGTTTCTGAAAATGTTGAAGGTGAATACTATGTTGATGATCAGTGTATTGCCTGTGGTGTTTGTGTTGGAGAGGCTCCAGATAATTTTGAAATGTCTGGTGATTATGCCTATGTTTTTAAACAACCTGAAAATGAAAATGAACGGGAAGCCTGTGAGAGTGCCTTAAATGCCTGTCCTGTTGATGCAATAGGCAATGATGGCTAAAAATTTGAAATGCAAATATTTATGTAGAGGGGGGGCAACCCCTCTTTCTTAATTTATATATTTTTTAAAATTTTAATTTGACATTATAAAAAATTTAAGCTATAATTTAAATTAACAACTTGTAATACAACCTACAACTTATAATTTGATAAAAAGTGGGGAGATATTATGGATACTATAAAAAAAATTAATTTAGTTGATGAGGTTTATAAAAAAATGAAAGAAAAAATTCTGAGTGGTGAATGGGAGCCAGGGGAAAAAATACCTTCAGAAAATGAACTTTCAGAGAAGTTTGGAGTAAGCAGGAATACTATCAGAAATGCGATTCAGAAATTAAAAGGATTAAATGTAATAAAAACCAGACAGGGCCAGGGAACATTTCTGTCTGAAAACTTAAACAGCAGTATAGTTAGCAGTATTATACCGGATATGATTTTTAGTAACGATGAAATGCTTGATGTTTTAGAATTTAGAAGTATAATTGAGAAAGAAAACGCCCGACTGGCTGCAATTAGAGCAGAAGCAGAAGATATTCAGGAAATAAAGAAAGCTCTAGATCAGATGGTAAAACATCAGGATGATTATAAGGAGTATTCACTGTGGGATTATAAATTTCACTTAAATATTGCTAAGGCATCTAAAAATAAAATTCTGCATCAGACAATGTTAAGATTAAAAGACATACTCTTTCATCATTTAGAAGAAATGAATAAACAGGGTAATTTTAAAAAAAGTATAGAAGGACATAAAAAACTTTATTCGGCAATTAAGAATAAAGATCCTGAATTAGCAGTTAATTTATCTGAGGAAGATGATCGCGAAAGATTTAAGGATTTAAAAAAAATATAATTTTTTTATTTCAACTTGTACTACAACCTACAACTAACAACCTACAACTAAATTAATTATCTATATAAATTTTCAAATAAGAATTTTCTACAATAATAATAAAGAATTAAGGTGATAAGATGAAAATTAATAATGTTAAAGTGATAGTAACCAATCCAGGCAGAAATTATGTTACCGTAAAAATTGAAACTGATCAAGGGATTTATGGGGTAGGGGATGCGACCCTTAATGGACGAGAGTTAGCAGTTGCTAAAACAATTGAAGAGTATTTGGCTCCAATTATTATTGGTAAAAATCCGGATAATATAGAGCATATCTGGCAGTACATATACCGTGGTGCTTACTGGCGTGGTGGGCCTGTATTTATGACTGCTCTGGCAGGGATAGATATGGCTTTATGGGATATTAAGGGTAAAAAGGCTGGTCTCCCGGTGTATTCTCTTCTTGGAGGTAAATGTCGAGATAAAGCACTCTGTTATACTCATGTTTCCGGTCAGAGTTTTAAAGAGGTTAAAGATAACGCCTTAAAAAAGATTGACGAGGGCTACAAAGCCTTAAGAGTTCAGGTATCTATACCTGGGCTGGATGGAACCTATGGCACTGTAGAAGATGATGCCAAAGAATTACCTTTTGTAGAAAAGTGGGATTCTAAACCTTATTTAAATACTATTCCTCAACTATTTGAGTATTTAAAAAGTGAAATTGATGATGACATACATCTAATACATGATTCACACGAGCGGCTGACAATTTCTGAAGCTGTGAAGCTGGCAAAAAGATTAGAAAAGTATGATCTCTTGTTTTTAGAGGATCTTTTAAAACCTGAAAATAAAGATGGATTTAACTTTATCAAAAATAATTCAGCAATGCCTCTGGCAATGGGAGAATTATTTAACAGCAGATGGGATGCAGTTAAATTAATTACAGAAAAATTAATTGATTATATTAGATGTGATGTAAGCCATATTGGTGGGATAACGGAGGCTAAAAAAATTGCACATTTAGCAGAAACATTTCAGGTTAAGACTGCCTGGCATGGTCCAGCGGATATTTCTCCAATTGCTCATATGGCAAATTTACATCTTGATTTTTCAACTCCTAACTTTGGAATCCAGGAGCTGGCAGAGTTTCCTAAGGAAGTGGCAGAAGTATTTACTGGACAGCCGGAATTTGAGGATGGCTATCTAAAAATATCTGATAAACCTGGTTTGGGGTGTGATATAGATGAAGAGAAGGCCGCAAAATATTCATATCAAAAAGCTTATTTGCCGGTTGCTGAACGTCTGGATGGCAGTGTTCATGACTGGTAAAAAAATTTAGTTTACTTGAAAGGGGTGATAACTACCAATAATAACCAGCTGATTATTTGTAGTAGAAAAAATTATTTAACTAAAAAAAGGAGTGTAAACGAATGAAAAAGAAAACTTTAGTTAGCTTAATGTTGGTTACTTTTATCTTTGTATTATCAGTGTCAGCTCTGGCAGATGACACTTTAACAATCTGGCATGTTTATACAACTGATAGTGACGGCAAGCAAATCGTTGATCAGGCAGTTAAGGCAACTCAAGAAAAGTTTCCTAATCTCAAAATTGTTAGCTCACCAATGGAAGATGGGGCCTACAAAACAAAGGTTCAGGTAGCTATTAATTCAGATGAACTTCCAGATGTTTTTATGTCCTGGGGTGGAGGTTCACTTAAAAAGTATGTTGATGCCGACATGGCACTAAATCTGAACTCCTGGTTGGATGAAAACCCGGATGTAGCTGATGGATTTGTAAGCAGCACCGTCTTTGACCCAGCAACCTTTAATGGTAATGTATATGGGGTTCCTGGGCATGGGATTGAACTTTTTGCAACCTATTATAATACTGAGATCTTTAAAAAGTATGATTTAGAAGTTCCTGAAACATATGAGGATCTTAAAGAAGTAATTAAGGTTTTACGTGAAAATGATATCATTCCATTTGCTCTGGCAAATCAAGAAGCATGGCCCGCATCTTTCTACTACATGTATCTGGTAGACAGAATTGGTGGTTATGATGCTTTCCAGAGTGTTTTAAATAGAACTGGGGGTCATTTTACTGATCAACCATTTGTTAAAGCAGCAGAAAAAATACAGGAATTAGTTGATTTAGGTGCATTCCCGAATGGATTTAATGGTCTAAAACATGGTAATGCTCAGGATTATATGCTATATTATTCAGGTAAAGCTGCAATGACAATTCAGACACCAAGCTTTATTCCTAATATGAAAAATGAAGCACCATCTGTATACGAAGCAACAGATATCTTTACTTTTCCAGCAGTTAAAGGTGGCGAAGGTAATCCAAATAATGCTTTAGGTTCTCCAGGTGGTTCATGGTTTACAGTTAATAAAAATACAGAAAATAAAGAAGCTGCTTTGGAATTCTTAAGAAATCTTTCAACTGAAAAGGCTGGAATGGCTCTTAAAGAGGCTGGACTTGTTCCGGTTCAAAAAGGAGTAGAAGTTGAGGGCAGAATTCCTGTAAAAATGAAAGAATTATTTATGGCAGCACCACATATTCAAACAGCTTATGATCAAACTTTACCTCCTAAATTAGGTTCTTTCCATAAAGAAAGTCTGCAGGGAGTATTAGATGGTTCACTTACTCCAGAAGAAATGACAAAAGAATGGGAAGATTTAGCTAAAGAAGTATATGGTGAAGAATAACTAATATAATTTCCCTCCTTCTTAATAAATAAGGGGGAGGGAATATTTTTTATTGTGGAAGGAGTAGAGAGATATGGATTCAAATGATTTTGGATTAACAGAATTTTTTAGTGAAAAAACCCAGAAAAAATTGCGATTTGTTTTATTAGGACTTATCCCTGCCTATATATTCTATTTATTATATTTAATTGTTCCCATACCACTTTCATTTTATTATTCTCTTTTTAGTTGGAGCGGTATAAAGGATTTAGTTTTTGTTGGTCTGGAGAACTGGCAGCTGGTATTACAGGATGAAATATTTTGGAAAGCTCTAAGTAATAATTTTTTGCTAGTAATTTTATCACTTTTAATTCAGATTCCCATTGGTCTATTATTAGGAGTCTTTATATCTAAAAAGATTAAAGGCTATAAAATTTTTAGAGTTGTTTTCTTTTTACCATATATTATGTCAGCGGTGGCAGTAGGTATTCTTTTTTCGTATATTTACGACCCCAATTTCGGTCTTTTAAATAATCTCTTACAGATGATTGGTTTAGGCTCTCTTCAGTCTGCCTGGTTGGGGAACAGAAGTCTTGCCATATTTTCTGTTATTGGAGCAATAAGCTGGCGTTTTACACCATTTTATATGATTCTTTTTTCAGCAGCTCTGGTAAGTATTCCTCAAAGTATTTATGAAGCAGCTAGAATTGATGGAGCCAGAGGCTGGCAGAGATTTTTTAGTATAACTTTACCAATGATAAAACCTACAATAGTAAATGCCTGCATTTTATCTTTAACTGGTTCTTTAAAGGCATTTGGACTTGCTTTTACCATGACAGGTGGTGGGCCTAATCACGCTTCAGAGCTTATGGCAACTTATATGTACAAAACAGCATTTACCGATATGGAAATGGGTTATGGAAGTACAATTGGGATTTATTTATTTTTAATTGCTTTTAGCATCTCAATGACAGTATTATTTTTTAGTAAAAGAAAGAAATAGTCTAATCTGGAGCAATCCAGGATTTTTATTTGACGATTTATAGATATGGAGGTAATACCATGAAAAAAAGCAGTATATTATATTATATAATAGCAACAATATTTAGCATAATCTTTGGTTATCCTTTCATTTTTATGGTTAGTACAAGTCTGAAAGGTAATATGGAGTTTCTGCAGGAATCAATCTGGTCACTTCCTGATACTTATAAGTTTATTAATTATCTAGATGTTTTGAATTCCGGATTTTATCAATATTTTTATAATAGTATTTTTGTTACTCTTATCTCACTGGTAGTACTTGTTTTTATAAGCACTCTTGCCAGCTATATAATTACGAGAATAGATTTTAGAATGAATAAATTTGTTCTGGCAACTTTTGTCGCTGGAATGATGATACCTATACATTCAACTTTAATACCTGTTTATAAAATAAGCAGATTTTTAAATTTAAATAATAAGTTAATTGGTCTGGCAGGACCCTATATTGCTTTTATGCTGCCGGTTTCAATTTTTATTCTATCAGGTTTTATGGAAAGTATCCCCAAAGAAATTGAAGAATCTGCTTTTATGGATGGTGCCAGTTATTTTCAAATTTATACTAAAATTATTTTACCCCTCTCTAAACCAGCAATAAGCACAATTTTAATCTATAATTTTGTTCAGATTTGGAATAGGTTTGTCTATGGACTAATACTGATATCTTCTCCAGAAAAATGGATCCTAACTCTTGGTTTATGGAGGTTTCAGGGAGAACACGGATTTAATGTACCCTATGTAATGACAGCCTTAACTTTGGCTTCAATTCCACTAATTATTTTGTTTATTTTGTTACAGGAAAAGGTAGTTCAGGGAATGACTGCTGGGGCACTGAAGGCTTAGCTTAAAAAATTTTATCATATATTTTTTGAGTCAAGTCAATATTTTTTTAAAAAGAAATTAATAATTCGTGCCTAAAAGGTATAATCAAGCTTTTCTTGAATATTAATAGATATAAGTTTAATGCAAATTTTTCTAATATTTTTTAGAAAGGTTAGATATACTATGAAGAACATTTTAGTAATTGATGATACAACTTTAGTACGTTATAGAATAACCTCCATCTTAAAAACAGAAGGCTTTAATGTTTATCAATCAGCAAATGCTGCCTCTGTGAGACAAAATACCTTCGCCAGTGATATTTCGCTAAAGGATATTGATTTAATTTTACTTGATATTTACTTAAGCAGTGAAAATGGTTTTGATTTATTGAGTTTTTTAGGTAAGCAGTATCCAGCAATTGACATAATAGTTGTTAGTGGAGCTAATAGGGCTGCTGTTATTAAAAGATCAGTCAGTCTGGGGGCAAAAGATTTTATAGCCAAGTCCTTTGATAGATCAACTCTTTTAAGAAAAGTAAATAATATTGATTCTGTCTCTGAAAATAAAGGATTCCTTAAAAAAGAAGAATCTTATAAAACAACTTTAAGTATGGAACTAAATAGATCTATAAGATCTAAGCTTTCTTTTTCAGTGGTCAAACTGGACCTGCCGCATAAAATTGATCAGAAATATTATATGGATATCAAAGATCTTATTACCTCCAGGATTAGAAATATTGATCAAATATTTTTTCTGCAAGACTTTGAATACCTCTTTATTTTACCGTTAACTGATCGGGAGGGAAGAGAAGTTTTTATAGAAAAGATAACTAATATATCTCTGGAGAACAAGCATCTAATCAAAGATAATTTTGAGGTTGAGGCAGTAACTTTTCCGGAGGAAATAATTGATCTTAGCAAATTAGACCCTGAAAATTACGGAGAATATAAGGAAGGGATATTAAAAAAAGTTGGAATTGAAAGACTAAATATTTAGGTTTCAAGTAAAGAATATCAATTTTTTAATTGATAATGGAGATACAATCTGATGTGATTGATTGTATCTCCATAATTAAGATAAGTTTATAGATTTTACTTTAAGTCAGATTAAAAAATAATTAGTGATTAATTACTAAAAATTAGTTGATTCTCCCCAAATAACTTCCGAATAGATATTTGTGATAGCAACTGGTGAATCAGGATTTTCAATTCTATAAATTAATTGATCAGCCAGTCTCTTTCCCAAATAATCAGTTTCAACTTCAACAGTTGTAAGCTTTCCTGCTATCATAGAATATTCGTTATTTCCATCATAACCAGAAATGGCTATATCTTTAGGTACATTAATATTATTTTCAACAAAATACCTCATTAAAAAATTAGCTATAAAATCACTGGCACAGACAAAAGCTTCTGGTAATTCTTCAAGATTATTCAGGAAAGAAGAAATTTCCTCATAATAAGAATAGATACCAATTTCTTTTGTTAGACAAAATTGTTGATCAATATTTAATTTATTCTCCTTCATTGCCTCTAAATAACCCTCATAGCGTTTTTTATTTGTTAAAGCATAATTAATATCACCAATAAATCCAATTTTGCTTTTTCCATTTTCTATAAGATGATTTGTGATTTTTCTGATTGCAGATTTGCCTTCTAAAAGTACTAGATCACCAGTTGTTTTTTCTATAGAAAACTGACTGACAATATCTAAATAAACTTTTGATATTTTTAATCCATTGATCATTTCTAATAATTTTTTATCATAAACATTCATAATTAATATTCCATCTATGTCGCTGTTTTGCTTTAGAATATCAGGTAATGAGTAACCCTCTTCATATGTAGGAGGGAGATAAGTATAAACTAGATTAATATTATACTTATCAAGTTCTCTTGCTACTGCATGAATAATATTTATCCAGAAAACTGAAGATTCAGGTCTTGAAATAACTACAGAAATTTTTTTTTGTGAATTATCATTTTTTATTGAGGTGGATTCAATATGCTCATTTTTTAAATATCCTAGTTCCTGAGCCTTAGAGATAACCTGGTTACTTAATCTTGAAGAAACTCCTTCTTTATTATTTAAAACTTTCCAAACTGTTACTCGTGACACTCCCAGTGAATCTGCAATATCCTGCATAGTTACTTTTTTCATATTAACAACCTTCCTTATATAATAAACTTTATAATTTAACTTTTATTATTGTTAATAAAAGTTAAATATTATTACATTTAGTATAGCATATAATGTTTAATTTTACAATTGTTGTTTTGAAAAATATAAAAAAGTTAAATTTATTGTTAAAAATGTTGACAAAACTATAAAATAGTGTTAAAATTCTTAATAACATTAACTACATATTTATCTTTTATTTCAATATATTTAAAGATAAATTAACTAAATGAATTCATTAAATCAAGGGAGGAATTTAATTAGATGAGAAAAAAATGGACAAGGGATGACACTGAACTAACTTTATTAGCTATTCCAACATTTATTTGGTACATATTATTTAGTTTTTTACCAATGTTTGGAGTTTTAATTGCTTTTAAAAAGTACAGGGTATATCCTGGAGAAAGTTTTATTTACAATATCATTAATAGTGATTGGGTGGGTTTTGACAATTTTGAGTACATATTACAATCAAATAATTTTTTAATCTTACTTAGAAATACTTTAGCGTATAACATTACATTTATTATTTTAGGAATTTTAATTTCAGTTACTTTAGCTATAATTATTAGTTTAATTTATGGTAAGTGGAAGTCAAAAATATATCAAACCTTTATGTTTTTTCCTCACTTTTTATCATGGGTTGTAGTAAGTTACTTTTTCTATGCCTTTTTAAGTTATGATAAGGGTGTTTTGAACAGAATACTTAGTTTTTTTAATTTGAACTCGGTTCAGTGGTATATGGAATCTGATTACTGGCCATATTTGCTGGTTATAATCCAGCTCTGGAAAACAACAGGCTATAATACAGTTATTTATCTTGCAAGTATAGTAGGGATTGCGCCTTCTTTATATGAAGCAGCACGAATTGATGGTGCTTCAACTTGGCAGCAGGTTAAACATATAACAATACCAAGTATTAGACCAATAGTAATTATGATGTTTATTTTAAATACAGGGAGAATTTTCTTTTCTGATTTTGGCCTATTTTATCAGGTTACAAGAGGTATACCTGCCCCTATTTATGATGCAGTTTCAACAATAGATACCTATGTTTATCAATCTTTATTATCTTCAACTCCAATTGGGATGACAACAGCTGTAACTTTACTACAGTCAGTCGCATGCTGCATTACAATTTTGCTTGCTAATTGGATTGTAAAGAAAATAGACAATGATTATGCAATGCATTGTTTCTGAAAAGTCAAGTAAATTTTAAAAATACTTTTGTAGTCCCAGGTATTTTATGCAGCTGTTGATTTTCTCTTTCGATTGAGTCGT
>NZ_QPJF01000044.1:0-13854 GCF_003337665.1 Halanaerobium sp. ST460_2HS_T2 | reverse complement strand
AATGTTTTTGTGGTTATTAACATTATACAAAAGGTACAGGTATGTGTCTATTTTTTTATCAAATCACCGCGTGCATTTAATTATACAATTTATCATGTTTTCTAATTGTATTTTAGACTACAAAATACTTAGATATAATTTTTATTTTAGAAAAATATTTACACTTAAGCCTGTTGTTTATAATAAAAGCCCTGTATAATAAAAGTAGTTAAATTTATTTTGGGAGGGATAGTTTGTGTTTAAATCGACTCGCTTAAATACAATTACATATTATCTCAGTCAGCTTTTATTTCTGCTGGCACCAATGATGATTATACCTTTAATTATCTCTCTATTTTATGATGAAGGGAATCAATTATATCAGGCATATTATTTTGCAGTATTATTTACAGGACTTGCTGCCTTTTTCCTGAGGGCTCTGGCGCAGAAAAATAATATTAAAATGAATCTTACAACAGCTATGCTGCTCTGTGCTTTCAGCTGGATTATTGTTTCTTTATTTGGTGCTCTTCCCTTTATAATTGGAGTTGAAAAAACATTTATTGATGCTTTATTTGAGTCAACTGCTGGTTTTACTTCTGCCGGTCTTACAGTTTTTAGTGGACTTGATCTGCTTCCAAAGTCGATTATTTTTTGGCGTAGTTTAATGCAATTTCTTGGGGGACTTGGTATCTTAACATTTTTTCTACTAATTGCCAGTCGGGCAGGAGGAGAGACCTGGCAGTTTTTTAGTGCTGAAGGTCATAAATTTAATGTTTCCAGACCGGTTCCCAATATATATAGAACAGTCAAGATACTCTGGAGTATTTATATTTTCTTTATTCTGGCGGAAACAGTTATTTTAAAGCTGCTTGGACTCAGTTTTTTTGATGCATTAACCCACAGTTTTACGACTATTTCTACTGGTGGCTTCTCACACTATGATCAGAGTATCGGCTATTTTGCTGCCAGCGGATTTGAGAATTATATTTTAATTGAATATGTAATTATCTTCTTTATGTTTCTGGGTGGTGTTAATTTTCTACTCCACTATCGACTTTTTACCGGGGATTTTAAAGGGGTTATCAATAATGGGGAATTTAAAACTTATTCTAAAATAGTAATATATTCAGCTGTCATAATTTCTGCAGCTGTAATTATTTTAAAAACAGCTGACAGTTCTGCTGAAGAAATTTTTAGGAAAAGTCTTTTTCAAATTACAGCTCTATTAACAACAACCGGTTTTAGCACTCAAAATATAAACTCCAGCTTTTTTCCAGCTGCAGTTAAAATGTTTTTTCTGATTTTAATGCTGATTGGTGGGAGTATTGGTTCGACCTCTGGGGGAATTAAAGTCATGAGAATTAAAATATTGGGCAGACTTTTTAAAAGGGATATTAAAAAAATCTATTATCCTGCTCATGCTGTGCTGCCGGTAACTGTAGATAAACAGATACTGGATAAAGATGAAATTTTTAAACTGACCGGCTTATTTTCATTCTGGCTCTTTTTAATTGCAGCCGGAGGGATTATAACTGCCTTATTTTCAGATCTTAGCAGCTGGGAGGCTTATTCAACAATGTTTTCAGCAGTCGGTAATATAGGACCTTCTTTTATTGCTGTCGATAAACTGGTATCTCTATCTCCAGTTGTTAAAATAGTTCAGATAGTGGGAATGATTGCCGGTAGGCTTGAAATTATTCCTTTAATTATTCTACTCAATCCTAAGGCCTGGAAATCATAAAATGAGATTGCACCAAATCCTGGCTGTTTTTTCAGATGTTGCTATGATGTGAATCGCTGGTATGAATAATCTGATAAACAAAAAGCCAGAAACCTTCTTATTAACTAGAAGATTTCTGGCTTCTAATAATTTTTTAAATAACTTTAATACTTTATCTTGCCTGGCGCAATCTTTTTATTCTTTCTGCTGTAGGAGGATGAGAGCTAAATAATTTGGCCATTCACTCACCGAAAAGGGGTTTTCAAATAGAGGAATTTCTTTCTTTTTGTTTAAATATGGATATAGATAGTAAATAAATATAAAAGGTGGTTATTATGAAAACAGAAAAAGAAAAAATGTTAGCAGGAGAGATGTACAACCCTCACTGTGAGGAATTAATAGAAGATAGAGCTCGAGCAAAGGATTTGTGCTATAAGTATAATAATCTGGCACCACAGGAAGGTGAAAAGAAAAAGCTGATTTTAAAAGAACTGCTTCAGACAGATAAAGAACCCTACATAGAGCCCAATTTTTACTGTGATTATGGCTATAACATCAAAGTTGGTGAGAGATTTTATGCAAACCATAACTGTGTTATGCTCGATGTAAATACAATTACAATTGGAACTAATGTAATGCTGGGACCTGCAGTTCAGATCTATACAGCAACTCATCCTTTAAAGGAAAATGCCCGCAATTCAGGTCGGGAACTTGGCTATCCAGTTGAAATTGGTGACAATGTCTGGATTGGTGGGGGAGCTATTATTCAGCCGGGAGTAAAAATTGGTGATAATGCTGTGATTGGAGCCGGGGCAGTTGTGACTAAGGATGTACCGGCAGATCATTTTGTTGGAGGAAATCCGGCCCGGGTAATTAAAGAAATTGACAACAGCTAAATTTTAGATTTCTTTTGTCACCTGTCTGGATAAATTTCTTGGCTGAGGAGGTTAAATTTTGGATGCTACAACTATAGCAATTATATTTATTGTTCTTTCAGCATTATTGGCAGTTGTGTTAAGAAAAATAAAAAAAGATAAATGTCTTAAGGATTTTAGAGATGATCTGGTCACTCTAGAACTTTTAAATGGTCAGCAGTATAAGGGAGAATTGAATTTAAAAAGTTCAGGCTTAAAGTTTAACTATCCAGAAATGCTTGAGGATGATCAGAATCTAAAATTTTTAAGCTTTCTGCTCTATAAAAATGAATATCCAGATATTCAGGCAGTTGTCCGTTATCACAAAGATTTGACTGAAGAAGGAAAAAAGTTAAGAGAAGAAGATTTCAAAAAAACATTTCATCCTTCCCGCTGGCGCAGGGTCAGGCGCTCTATTTTAAATTTCTTAAAAATTATTAAAGATGCTGTAATTGAAATAATCAATCTACTGACAAGCCATTTTTCCAAAACAACTCCTGTTGGAGCAGCTATCAGCAGTAATGATAAAGAAGTTAATAAGATGAAAAATGAACTCTACGGACTGGTTGAAACTTCCTATGAGCCACTGCTTGAGGATTATATTGGAGAAAGAGTAATTTTAGAGCTTAAAAGGGGCAGTGAATGGGTTAAATATAATGGAGTTTTAAAGGATTATACAGCCGAATTCATTGAGCTGATTGATGTAGATTATGCTCCTGAAACCAGCGGCAGAATTGATGCTGATTTAATAGTTTTAAGGAAATATGGTATAGTTCGCAATTTAAGTGAATAAAGATAATTCAACTAAAATTAAAAGGAGTGGTTTTAATGCCATTTATTAAAGTTCAGACAAATCAAAAAGTAAAAAGAGAAGAAGAATTATTAAAAAAATTATCAGCTGAGATGGCAAAACAGCTTAGCAAGCCGGAATCATATATTATGACAGCTCTGGAGGCTGAGCTGAAGATGACTTTTGGCGGCAGCACTGAAAAAACAGCCTTTATTGAAGTTAAAAGTATTGGTTTAAAGCAGTCAATGACCGAAGAACTGTCTCAATTTATCTGTGAATTCATAGAAAAAGAGCTGGAAATAGAACAGGATAGAATTTATATTGAATTTGCCGATGCCCCGGGGTCAATGTGGGGCTGGGATGGAGGCACCTTTTAGTTAAAGGGGGTATTTATGGCTGCACTGATTACAGGTTATTATGTAGAAAAAGATTATATTAAAAAGATGGAGAATTTAACTGAAGAAATTTCCAATAAAACTCAAGCTTCCTTTAGCTGGTATCACCTCAATGTGCTGGAAGCAGAAGCAAAAGAGTGGTTAAAAGAAAAAAGTGGCTTATCTGATATTGTAGTTAAAGAACTGATTTCCGAAGAAACCAGACCCCGGGTTTTAAAAGATGAGGACGGTATTTTAATTAACCTGAGAGGCTTAAATTTAAATCCTGACTCAGATGAAGAAGATATGGTTTCTCTGCATATGTGGATTGAGCCCGGCAGAATAATTACTACCCGCAGTGAGCGAGTATTTACAATTGATGATATCGATAAAAGTTATCAGAGTGGTGATGGTCCCCGAAATACTGCTGATTTTTTAATCAGGGTGCTTGATGGTGTGATAGATCGGATTAGTGATTATATCTATGATATTGAAGAACAGATTGATGAGATGGAAGAAGAAGTTTTAACTGCAGAAAGATCTAAACTGCGCTCGCTGATTTCTGAAAAAAGAAGAGAAGCAGTTATCATCCGCCGCTATATAGTTCCCCAGCGGGAATCTATGGCCCGACTTTATAAGGAAAAAATTAATTGGCTGGAGGAAGATGATAAAGAATATATTTATGAGTTTTCCAACCGTTCAATCAGACAGATTGAGGAACTGGATACTATTCGGGACCGGGCAGCCCTGGTTCAGGAAGAATTAAATAATAAAATTAATGATCAGATGAACAGAACAATGTATATACTTTCTATAGTTGGGAGTATCTTTTTACCTTTAGGATTTCTAACAGGTTTATTTGGGATTAACATTGGCGGGATGCCGGGAACTGAAAGCAGTGCTGCTTTTGGAATTTTTTCAGTTTTAATGCTGGTTATTATTGGTATTGAATACTGGCTTTTTAAACGAAATGACTGGATTTGATTATTCTTAAATGTTAAAATCTTATAAAACAGTAAATATAAAATAAGGTTGGTGTTGATTAGAATGAGAGATTTAAGTCTTTTAACAGATTTTTATCAGCTGACAATGGCCCAGGGATATTGTGAAAAGGGAAAAACAGAAGAGGCAGTATTTGATCTTTTTTACAGAGAAAATCCCTGTGATAATGGTTATGCAGTTTTTGCAGGTTTAGAACAGGTAATTGAATTTGTAGAGAATTTAGAGTTTAAAGAAGAGGATATAGAATATTTGAGGACTCAGGGTTTTAAGGAAAGATTTTTAGACTATTTAAGAGATTTTAAATTTACAGGTGATATTTATTCAGTGCCTGAAGGGAGTGTTGTTTTTCCAAAAGAACCTTTATTTAAAGTAGAGGCGCCTATTTTACAGGCCCAGTTGTTGGAAACTCCACTTTTGAACTTTATTAATCATCAGGCTTTAATTGCAACAAAGGCAGCCAGAATCACAGAGGCAGCTCAGGGTAAGAGTGTACTGGAATTTGGTCTTAGACGGGCCCACGGTCCGGATGCAGGAACTTATGGAGCCAGGGCTGCAGTGATTGGGGGTTGTTCGGGGACTTCCAATGTTTTAACCGGTAAGAAATTTGGAGTTAAGGTCAGCGGCACCCATGCGCACAGCTGGGTGATGAGCTTTGAAAGTGAACTGGAAGCTTTTCGGACCTATGCGGATAATTTTCCCGATAGTGCTATACTCCTCGTTGATACCTATGATACATTAAAATCAGGAGTACCCAATGCAATCAAGGTTTTTAAAGAAATGAAGGATAAAGGAATTGACTCAGAACTTTTTGGAATTAGACTGGACAGTGGAGATCTCGCCTATCTTTCTAAGGAAGCCAGAAAAATGCTTGATCAGGCCGGTCTGGAGGATGCTGTAATAGTTGCTTCTAATAATCTTGATGAGGATATTATTAGCTCTCTTAATCTGCAGGGAGCTCAGATCGATCTCTATGGTGTAGGAACAAAACTGATTACTTCTTATGACTGTCCTGCATTTGGAGCAGTTTATAAGATGAGCGAGTATAATGACCAGCCCAAAATTAAGCTTTCTGATAATATTGAAAAGATGACTGATCCCGGCAATAAAAAATTGATTAGAATTTATGATCAAAGATCGGGAGAAATTAGAGCAGATTTGATTGCCCTAAAGGATGAAGTAATTAGTGCTGACAGAGATTTAGTTCTTTTTGATGCCAGAGACACCTGGAAAACCACAACTCTGAAAAAAGGGAATTATCAACTTAGAGAAATGATGAAACCAATTTTTAAAACGGGTAAATTAGTTTATGATTCTCCACAGGTTGCTGAAATTAAGGAATATGCAGAGAAGGAAAAAGAGAGTCTAGGAGCAGAATATAAAAGGCTGACCAATCCTCATATAATGAAGGTTGATCTTTCGGATAAATTATATGAGCTAAAACAAAAGCTGATTAAAGAAAATAAAATAGAAAAATAGAATTTTAATTTTTAAATTCTGGCTAATTTAAAAGGGGGAGGCTGTAATTATGGTTACTAAGCAAGAAAGGGCAAAAGGTGCTTTAATGGGTGCTTTTATTGGAGAAGCTCTTGGTGTTGGACCCCACTGGTATTATGACCTGGAAGAGATGCGTAAAGAATATGGTGAGTGGATTGATGATTATACTGAGCCTAAGTCGGATAGATATCATGGTGGCCTTGAGGCTGGAGAAATATCTCAGGCTGGGATTTTACTGAAAATGATGGCTGAGCATTTAATTGAAAATGAGGGGTATGATCAGGCTGCTTTCTGTAAAATGATGGACAACGATTTTTTGCCAAAAATCTCCGGGAAGGCGATGGCTGGCCCGGGAGGATATACGAGCCAGTCAATGAGGCATCTCTGGCGGGCACGAGTTAAAAAAGGACTACCCTGGGATCAGGTTGCCGGTAATGCTGATACAACTGAGGCCATTGAAAGAAATATTGCTATGGCAATTTTCTATGCTGATGATCTTGAGGCTTTGAGCCTTAATATAACTGATAACACGGCTTTAACTCAAGCAGATAATTTAATTGGTTCTTTAACTGTGGCTTATAGCTCAGTTCTGGCTCTATTGGTTCAGGGAGAAAAGCTTGATCCAGAAATTTCAGCAAAACTTATGCAGGCTGTGGATGAAGGGAAATTACCTTTTCACAAAGTAACTTCTGATAATTTAAATCCACCAGCTAGAGATAATATGGTTAAAGAATCTGACCTCTATGGTGAGGGGATGTTTGCCTCCCCGGATGCACTGCTTTCACCATCTTATATGGCACGAGCAGTTGAAGACCCAGAGATAGTTATTGAGCCGGCCTGGAAAGCTTCAATTGTTTATGGCATGCCCTGTGCAATTTATCATATGCTGCCTGCTGTTTACTATCTATCTGCCAGATTTAAAGATGATTTTGAAGCTGGAGTACTGAATGCCCTCAATGGAGGTGGCCAGAACCAGGTTAGAACAATGTTAACTGGAGCCTTAATCGGAGCTCAAGTTGGTTTTTCCAGAATCCCAGAAAGATTTATTAAGGGACTGCAACAGAAAACTGCATTACTTTCTTTAAGTGATAGAATGGTAGAACATTTATAAGATTTAAAAATCAAATATAACTTAAAGAAACTGCTCTGTTTATTCAATATTTCAGAGCAGTTTTGCTATATTCTTCTTAAATGATTAAATAAATCAAAGTATTTATGATATTGATCTTCAAAAACACTATTTTTTAAATAAACAAAATTGAATTCTCTTTCAATATTAAAATTACTAATTTGTAAATTAGAGATTATATTTTGTTTTAATTCTTTTTTAGCTGCTGTCTGATACATAAATGATATTCCCTTATTATGTGTAACCAGCTCTTTGATTGCATTTAAATTACCAATCTCTATTGTACTGCGAAAACTATCTGTACTTAAATTATTTGTATAAAGAATTTGTTCTAAAATTTCACGCGTACCGGAGCCATTTTCTCTTAAAATCAAGCGAGTATCTAAGAGATCTTCCAGTTTAAATATCTGCTGGCTGTATTTGGAATTTTTAGAGCAGATAGCAATAAATTTTTCATTGCTGAAAAGTCTATAACCAAATTTGGATTTATCAAAAAATCCTTCCAGAATTGCAAAATTAATTTTGCCCTGTTTTAATTTATAGATTAGATTTTCTGTGTTTTCAACCAGCATGTCAAAATTCAGTTCGGCATGATTTTGCATAACTTTGTTTAATATTTTAGGCATTACGAATTCACCGATGGAAAGCGTTGCACCAAATTTTATGTTTTTTATTCCTGAGGTGTTCCCAATGCTCTTTTCTATTTCTTTACTATCTGCAATCATTCGTTCTGTATACTTATATAATTTTTTTCCGGCTTCAGTAACTTCTAAACTTTTACCGTTATAATTAAACAACTTGACTCCATAGCTTTTTTCTAAATATTTAATGTGTTGAGTTACAGTTGGTTGTGTAATATGCAATTTTTTAGCTGTTTTCGTATAGTTTTTTATTCTACATAAATGCCAAAAAGTTTGATGTCTAAAATTTATCATTTTATCTCACCTATAATTTAAATTTATTGATTTATAAAATTTTATAATTTTATTTTATCGGTTTTATGTTATAAAATCAAGTGTGAAATCAATAAGGGGGAGATATAATGAGAAATACTACAGATTATATAGCGGGAATTTTTCTTACAATTTTATTAGCTTTATCTGCCAAAGCAGTAAGTACTTGCATACCAATGCATTTGATCAGTGCCAGCGTTTTTGCATTAATTTTGGGGATGTTATTAAATCCGATTATTAAAGAAATTCCTATTTTTAATTTGGGAATCAAATTTGTCTCAAAGAAGATTCTAAAAATGGCAATTGTATTAATGGGGCTTACTTTAAGTTTTTCTCAGGTTTTATCAGTTGGAGGGTATTCTCTGATCGTAATGACCTTTACTCTGCTGACAGCTTTTGGGGGAGGTTATATTTTTGGTCGACTATTTAATATGAACTGGAAGCTCTCTAGTTTAATTTCGGCTGGAACTGGAGTTTGTGGAGGCTCTGCAATAGCTGCAGTTGCTCCAACAATTGAAGCGGATAATAGTGATATTGCTTATGCAATTTCAGCTACTTTTATTTTTGATATAATGATGGTTATTCTTTTTCCAATAGCTGGAAAATATTTTGGCATGAGTGATCTGGGTTTTGGACTCTGGGCGGGAACAGCAGTTAATGATACTTCATCAGTGGTGGCAGCAGCTTATACATTTTCTGATGCTGCAGGTGCTTTTGCAGTTATTGTAAAATTAACGCGAACTTTATCAATAGTGCCCATAGTAATGATTTTTTCGATTATTAATGCTCGTAAAAATAAAAAACTGGGAATAAAATCAGATTATCAGGATGAAAATGTAAATGTAAAAAGTATTTTTCCATATTTTATTTTGCTTTTTTTATTAATGGTGGGTATTAAAAGTACGGGTTTTGTTTCGGCTGAGCTAAGCAGCAATATTGCTTCAATATCTAAATTTATGATGGTTATGGCATTAGGTGCCATTGGATTAACTACCAATTTTAGAGAAGTATCTGCTTCCGGTGTTAAACCATTATTTCATGGTTTTATAGTTTCTTCTCTGGTTGTAGTTGTTTCATTTACAGTGCAATTATTTATTGGTCAGCTATAATTATTTTATATTAAAAATGTATATGGTAAAATAATTTATGGGAAGTGATAAATAAATGAAAAATATAAGATTTAAGGCATTTGAAGTAAGTGAAGTTAATGAAGAATTTACAGGAAAAATTGTTGATAAAGAAATTAAAGATCTACCAGCAGGTGATTTAATAGTTAAGGTTAAATTCTCTTCTTTAAATTATAAAGATGCCCTGTCAGCTATAGGTAATAAAGGTGTAACCAGAGAATATCCCCACACTCCCGGTATTGATGCAGCAGGAATTGTTGTTGAGGATCAGAGTGGTCTTTATAAAAAAGGAGATAAAGTTATTGTTACTGGTTATGATTTAGGAATGAATACTGATGGTGGTTTTGAGGAATATATTAGAATACCTTCGGAATGGGCAGTCAAATTACCGAGTAATCTGACTTTAAGAGAAAGTATGATTTATGGTACTGCTGGTTTTACAGCTGCGCTGTCAGTTTATAAACTTATAGCAGCGGGTGTTAAAAAGAAAAAAATCTTAGTTACCGGAGCTTCTGGGGGTGTTGGTAGTTTTGCCTGTGCTATTTTATCAAAATCTGGTTATAATGTTACGGCAGCTACTGGGAAAATTGAGGCAAAAGATTATTTTAATAATTTAGGTGTAAAAAATGTTATTGATCGAAAAAAAATTGATAATAGCTCAGGTAAAATGCTTTTAAAAGAAGAGTGGGATGGAGTGATTGATACTGTTGGGGGTAATATGCTTTCTACTGCCATCAAATCAACCAAATATAATGGGGCTGTGACCTGCTGCGGAAATGTTGCATCTGCCAGGCTGGATCTTAATGTTTATCCATTTATTTTACGAGGAATAAGTTTAATTGGAATAGATTCAGTTCAGTGCAGAAGAGATTTAAGAGAAGATATTTGGCAAAAAATAGCTTCAGACTGGAAATTAGATCAAATAGACAGTTTTTCAACCCAGATATTTTTAGAAGATTTAAAAGACCAGATTGATAAAATGCTGGCTGGGGAATCAAAAGGAAGAATTATCGTTAAATTATAAATTTAGTTAAATAAATATTTATTTTAGAAAGAGTGGTTGCAGCTGCAGCTGCTCTTTTTTAGCAAAGAATTATTTAAATTAATTCATATTTTATTCACATTTGTTTTTTATAATAAATATTGAAGAAAGTTGATCTGGGTAGCACTTTTTAATATTTAACAATTGCGATATTATTGTTGACAGAGATAAACCTGAGTGTTATACTATGTTTAAGATACGTTACAGGGGTACCCAGGGGTTAAAAGGAGGAATTTAGAATGAGTAAAGGATTAATATTATTCTTAACTATATTTTTAGTCTTTGGAGCTGTATCCATTGTTTTTGCCCAACCGGGATTTGGTCCGGGAGCAATGATGGGACCAGGAATGATGGAATCAGTTGACAGCGAGTATGATTATTTGGTTAAGATGATACCACATCATGAAGAAGCAGTCTCTAAGGCAAAGATTTTGAGAGATAATACAAATAGGGAAGAGATGCGGAAGTTTGCTAAAGATATTATAAAGGTACAGACTCAGGAGATTAAAGAAATGAAAAAATACCTGGCTGAGTGGTATCCTGATAAAACAAATAATTATCAGTATCAGCCGATGATGGGCGATTATAAAGGTCTCAGTGGTGAAGAATTAGATTATGCATTTTTACAGGATATGATTTTTCACCATATGGGGGCAGTTATGATGTCACAGCAGTTAATTGTACAGGATTTGGCTGAACATCGATCTGTATTTCTACTTGCCAGAAGTATAAGAGATAGTCAGAGACAGGAAATTTTTATGATGCAAGACTGGCTTAATCAGTGGTATTAAAGAGGTATGGATATAAGTCAATTTATTATAAAAGAATTTATTAGTTTTATATTAAAATAATAAAGCAGGAGGGGTAATGATGATGGGATTTGGCCCTGGAATGATGGGTGGAGGTTTTTCATTTATTTTTTGGATTGTAATTATTGGTGTCGTTTATTATTTCTTTAAAGAATATAATAGGAATAATAATAGAGGGAATGGGAATTCTGACTATAGTCGACATAGAGATTTTGAAAATAGAAAAGAGGTTGAATCCAGAAGAAATGAAGATACAGCAGAACAAATAGCTAGAGAACGATATGCTAAAGGTGAAATCACTAAGGAAGAGTTAAAAGAAATTATTGATAACTTAAATAATTAGGATAAATAAATGATTATCTAAAATTTAAAGGAGGAAAATTATGAGTAAATATGGAATTCAAAAGAGTGTAGAACTTTCTTACCAGGAAGCTGTTGATAAAGTAAAAAATGAATTAAAAACAGAAGGTTTTGGTGTTCTTGCTGAAATAGATATGAAAAAAACATTTGAAGATAAATTGGATAAAGAGATGAATAATTATGTTATTTTAGAAGCCTGTAACCCTGCTTTTGCCTTTGAAGGTATTGGTGAAGAACCTGAGCTTGGGCTGCTTCTTCCCTGTAATGTTATTGTTTTTGAAGACAATAATAAAACTAAGGTAGCTGCTATTGATCCCGAGGAAGCGCTGGGAATGTCTGAAAACAAAAAGGTTAGGGAGATAGCAGTCGAAATAAAATCGAGGTTAAGTAGAGTAATAGAAAATATTTAAGTTACTGAATATTTTAAACTGATACTGTTTAGCTGCAGAGTTTTTTGAACTGCAGTTAAACAGTTTTTTTATTCAAGATTATAAATTTACTTGTTTTATCAGTCTTTAAATGTTAAAATTTGATAGATAACTAAGAAAAATCAGAACAATGGAGTTAAAAAGCTATTAATCTACAAGAGGTGCAGAAATGAAGGAAATGAAAGAATATTTTATTAAAGATCTTAAACAAACAGGAAAAAATGGAATTGAAAAATTATTGGGGTTCTTAGAGGAAATTGGCTTTTATAAAAAACCTGCCAGTATCAGACATCATTTAAATCTAACTGGAGGTCTTTTAGAACATACTGAAAATGTTAAAAGAGAATATTTAAAATTAAATGAAGAAATAGATGCTGGAATTCCAAGAAAAAATATTATTATTCAGGCTTCTCTACATGATTTGGAAAAATGTTTTGCCTATACGTCGGAAATGCAGCATACAATAACTCCCGGACAGAATAACTTTTTGCGAAGTCTGGTAAGAGATAATATGGATTTATATAACAATTATGGTCTCGATAAATATGTAGAGAATAAAGAATTTATTATTTCCAAAGAATATGCCAGTGACCTAATAAAGTGGTTTAAGGATGGAAGAAATGTAGCACCACCAGATATTAGAAGTGACTGGAATTATAATGAAAACAATTTACCGTTAAATCATTCAATGAGAGCAATTCTTGAGGCGACAAAGTTTATTGAACTTGAGGAAAGAGATATACTTGCAATTACTTATCATATGGGACCTTATGGACCTTTTGATGAACGAAAAAGAAGCAGAGCTGAGGAACTTTATCCTGATGTAAGACTTCTCCATCTGGCTGATTCTATAGCAACTAAAAAAGAGGATATTAACGAAGATTTAAATGGAAAATAAATATTTTTATAAAGAGATTTAAAACTAAATTGCTAATTATAAGTATTAATCCCTTGTGATTGAGGTGTTTTTAGTAATGAAAAAGAAGATAAGAATTTCCCCGGAAGAGTTAACTACTAATTATAATGTTGCATATTATAAGTCACCAATTGGTCTGTTGGAAATCCAGATAGATCAGAAAAAATTACGAAGTCTTAAATTTCAGGAAGTGAAACGCTATCAGGAAGAAAAGACTCCTCTCTTATTAGAAGTGAAAAAACAGTTAAATGAATATTTTAAAGGGATGAGGAAAGAATTTGAACTTCCACTTAAATTAGTTGGAACAGATTTCCAAAAGAAAGTTTGGAAGCAGTTAAAAGAGATTCCTTATGGAGATACTTTTTCTTATAAGGAAGTAGCAGAGTCGATTTCAAATGATAAAGCATATAGGGCTGTAGGGAATGCTAATAATAGAAATCGCATTCCAATTGTTATACCTTGCCATCGTGTAATTGCGAGTAATGGTAAATTAGGTGGTTATGGAGGAGGAGTCTGGCGGAAGAAATGGCTGCTTCAGCATGAAAAAGATAATTTATAGTTTTAAGGATGAAACTGATATTTTCTACTTTTAAAAGTAGAAAATATCAGTTTTTTGCTTTATTAGAATAAAAAAATTAAAAAGATGTATATTTATTTAATTTTTTTATCTTATTTTGATATTTTGTAGTAAAGTAGTTAATGTCAAGTATAGAAGCATAAATGAGTTTCCCCATTTTTTAAAATAGCAAAAACTATCCTTACCGTCATAATGGTAAAGAGAGTCTTAATATCTTTTGTGATCGTCGTTTTTTGT
>NZ_QPJF01000043.1:0-14365 GCF_003337665.1 Halanaerobium sp. ST460_2HS_T2 | reverse complement strand
AATCTATTTTAAGAGTTTCTAAGAACAATTTATCCACAATTTTGCCTGTTGATAACTTTAAGTTTTTGCTATTTTAAAAAATGGGGAAACTCCTTTAAAAATTAAATTCCTATTAGAACTCAACCGCTTCCCCAGTTTCAGCTGATTTATAGATTGCATCCAGAATTTGAGCTATCACCAGAGCCTCTTTGGCTTTTACAGGTGGCTCTTTATCAGCTTTTATAGCTTCAATCCAGAGCCTTATTTCTCGATCACCAGGGTCTTCGTTTGTTGAACTGGCTGTAGAAATTTCTTCTTTATAAAGCCGACCCTCTTTTTCGCCATTGATTCGGAGACCATTAATATTGTCAGCTCCTGCCTTTGTTCCACTCAAAATACTTTTAATATCATATTCTTCTGGAGTATTTAAAGCCCAGCTGCTTTCTAAAAATATTGAACAGCCATTTTCCATTATAATATGGGCAACTGCTGCATCTTCAACCTCAAATTTTTCTTTTTCCCAGGGTCCAAAATAATTGGCCTTACTGCTTTCTGCAGCCATCTCATTAAAAACATTTGCCAGCACAATTTTAGGCTGATAATTATCCAGCAGCCAGAGAGTTAAATCCAGCGAGTGAGTTCCTATATCAATTAAAGGCCCACCACCCTGAATTTCTTTATCCAGAAAATACCCCCAGGTTGGTACACCTCGCCTCCTTAAGGCCAGGGAACGAGCAAAATAAATTTTTCCCAGTCTGCCACTATCGACCAGCTCTTTAAATAAAATGTTTTCTGTTTTAAAACGATTCTGGTAACTAACTGATAATTTTTGACCTGTCTTTTGAGCCATCTTATACATTGCTTCTGCCTGCTCAGCATTTAAAGCCATCGGTTTTTCGCACATCACATCTTTGCCAGCCCTCAATGCAGCAACTGAAATTTCTGCATGAGAATTATTCGGGGTACAGATATGGACAAGATCAAGCTCATTATCCTGCAAAAGTTTATTATAATCTGTATAGACTCTGGAAACTTCAGCTCCAAATTCTGCTGCTGCTCTTTCTGCTTTTTCCAGACTTCGATTACAAAAAGCTGTCATTTCTACATCTCTCAATTTAGCCAGACCTGGCATATGTTTACTGAAAGCTATTTCTCCACAACCAATTATTCCGGCTTTTAATTTTTTTCGCATTAATTTTCTCCCCTTAGATCAGTAATATTAAAGACTGCTATTTATTATTATAATTTGATTTTTTTCACTTAAGCTACTTGATAAAATCCTAATCTTATAACCTTTTATCTCTGGCCTGGTTTAAACTGATTTAAATTTTCTTTTTTAATATTTTCCAGATTGTTCTGGCTGTTTTAACAGCATTTTCACCTAATGGATGATCACTATAGGCAGTTTCTACAAATATTTCCGTTAAATTATTAATTTCTTCTTTTAAGTCCTGAAACTTTTCGACTAAATAACTCCGGTATTCATATGGAGTAGCAGCTGGATCTTTACCCATCCCTTTTAAAGATAAAAGTCTGAGCAGAGAGTTATAAATTCTAATTATTATGGAATTAGATTGACCTGTCAGCTCAATATTTTTAATGTTCTTTGCTTCTTCTTTAGCAGATTTCTTATTTTTTAGCCTCTCATTTCTTTTTCGCCAGCCGGAGGTAAAATTAATTTCTTTAATGACGGTAAAAATATCTTTAAGCGCTTTAATAATAAATTGATAAAAAGCTTTAAAAAACTGGGGCATGTTTTTTAACTTGCCTATCTCTGAGGTTATAAAAAAGATTACAAGAGCCAGAAAGAAAAGCGCAAAAATAACAGTCAAAAATATCTGGATAATAACAAATAATATCTCAATCCATCTGGGTTCTTCTTCCTCGGCCTCATCAGGCAGCTGTCCAGCATCAAATCTCTCTCTTATATTATCCTGCTGTTCCATCTCAACTACTCCCAACAAAGCCAGCTGTTGTCCTATCCAGCTGTTGATTCTATCCATTGGTAACGGTTGATAATTTGAAGGAAGTAAGAAAGCAAGCAGCAGAGCTAAAATTATAAAAATTAATAGAAATTTTCGCCAGCCCTTTTTTATTGATTGAGTTTCCTTTATTCGATTAACATTCCAGTCAACTGTTTTTTTGTCAAGATAAGTCAATGCCAGTAGAAATACCTCTGTAACTAAAAATATAATCGTTAAAATCAAAAATAGCATATTGACTTCACCTATAAACGCCCAGAGAATGAGCAAAGGCAGGTTAAGCCAGCTTACTTTTCGAGTCATCCTGGGCCAGATCAAAGGATAATCAAGCAATCTCCTAAATTCATCTAAATTCCAGTCCTCTCCCTTACTTTCATAAATTTTATCAAAATCCTTACGAAAATATTCAAAAATACCGCAGAATTCATAAACCTGATACCAGAAAAAAATACTGACCAGCCAAAATATAAATAAGTCCAGCTTGTCAAGGCTAAATATTGTAGCCAGACTCTGATAACGACCACTTAAAACAACTAAAAGCAGCAGATAGACAAAAAATTCTACAACAAAAGTCAGCATCGGTATTTTTATTTCCAGAGAAGCATTAAAATGCAGGATTGCCTCTACTAAAAATAAAAATAAGATTAAATAGGAAAAATTATTTAAGTTCATAAAATTTGAATTAATTTCAATTAAATAAAAAAACATAATGGCAAGGATAAAATACAATATAACTCCCATAAAGGGATAAAGATAACTATATTTAAAATTATATTCTTTAGCCTTCATGTAAATCACGCTCCCGCCGCAAATGATGAATTGAAAGGGGCGCTGTAAAAGGTAGATAGCTGTATTCCCGATGTACAACTTCATCCCCCAGAATCATAATTTTAATATTATAACCTCTTCTCAAAAGGTTTTCTACCACCTGTATTAGTTCGCTATCATCTTTATCAGTAAAAATAATTAGAGTTCCTCCCCAGGCTAGATCCAGCTCATCTGTTAATAGATTAAGAAAGTTATCAGCCTTTGATATTTCAACTCTTGCCAGTAACTCCAACAATTCCTGTAGATGAGCATCTCCACTACCGGATGGCAGTTTTAAATAACTATTGAAATTAGCAGCAGCTGCTGAATCAGATTCAATCTCATTCGACTTATTAACATTATCAGCTTCAGATTCTAAAGTATTAACTGATTTTTCAACTTCCAAACCTGATCTCTCTCCCGACTTATTTTTTGTATTTATCTTTTGCTGATAGGCATTAAATTCCTCCCAGTCTGTACCTTCAATAACAGCATTACTTAAAAATTTAAAGCTGTGGCCAACCCGATTTAAATAATAAGCCATTGAAGCTGCTGCTGTTACTGCAAGCTCTGTTTTTCTTTCTAAAAATTTAAGCCCATAATCTTCCTGAGACATATTTAAAACCAGAGCTGTATCAATCGAAACTGTAGATTCATTTTGGCGAGATTTTAATTCCCCAGTTTTAGCAGATGCCTTCCAGTGGATCTGGTTTAATCTATCTGCAGGCTGATATTCTCTAATACCTGCTGTTTTATAAGGATCCTTATAAATAGGCTGAGGCCATTTAGAATTGCCAAAAGGTAATCGGGAAGCCAGTCCTAACTCTTCTAAATTTAGAATTTTAGGATATATATAAACTTCGAGCTCTTTGAGTTCCCCTCTTGTTAGCTCATAGCCTAAAAAATCTCCTATCTCCCATTTCAGAGGTCCAATTTTATAAAATCCTCTTTTTTTAGCCTTTAAATTGAATTGCCATTCCTTTTTCTCCCCGGCTTTAAAATAGCTTAAGTGCTGCTCCTCCAAAATAGTCAATTTATTGGGTAAAAATTCTTTAAATTTCAGCCATAAAATTGGCAAAAAACTATTATTTTCTATCTTGATTATTACTTCAATCTTTTCATTATAAAATAAATGATCATTTTTTAAGTAATGAGATATTTTTAAATTTTTGCCAATATTATAATGATAATATTTGATTATAAAATGAAAAAGGAGGAAAAAATAAGCAAGCTTAAATAAGATTGTCCGCTGCATAACCGCTCCTCCCAGATAGGTTACTAAACCCAGAGCAAAGAAATTAATCAATTACTGGCACCTCGGTTCTTCTAATAATCTCTTTTATAATCTTTTTCTTATCTGCACCTCTGAGCCTGCTTTTTGATTTAACAATTAAGCGATGAGCAAGAACTGCAGAGGCAATTTCTTTTATATCATCCGGAATGATATAGTCTCTTTCCTTAATTACCGCCCATGCCTGAGCCATTTTCATTAAAGCAATACTACCCCGGGGACTGGCTCCCAGCTCCAGATCACTATGATTCCGGCTCTGATTTACCAGTTCTACTATGTATTTTCTCAGTTTCTGATCAACATGAACTTTTTTTACCTCGTTCTGTAATTCAATAAACTGCTGATCAGTCATTACAGCCTCTAATTTTTCCACTGGATGCTCCAGCTGCAGGTTTTTTAAAATTATCTGTTCTTCGTTCTCAGCGGGATAACCAATCTCCAGTCTAATTAAAAATCTATCAAGCTGCGCTTCAGGTAGTGGAAAAGTACCGTCATATTCAATTGGATTCTGAGTTGCCATGACGATAAACGGATCCGATAATTTGCGGCTTATTCCTTCAACAGTGATTTGTTTTTCAGCCATACTTTCTAAAAGTGCTGATTGAGTCCTTGGAGTTGCACGGTTTATCTCATCAGCTAAAACTACCTGTGAGAGAATTGGTCCTTCTCTAAATTCAAATTCATTTGTTTTTTGATTGTAGATAGAAACACCAGTAATATCAGATGGTAAAAGATCAGGGGTAAACTGAATTCGCTTAAATGAACAGCCAACAGAGCGGGCCAGTGATCGAACCAGGATAGTTTTCCCGACTCCAGGTACATCTTCAAATAAAATATGTCCCTCAGCCATCATAGCTGCCAGAGCTAGTTTTATTACACGATTCTTGCCCAGGATCACTTCTTCCACATTGTCAATAATTTTCTGTACTTTTTCTATATTCTGCAATTATTCCACCTCTTATTATTGGGGACCAGATACAAGCTTTAGATTTTGTAGCTGGATAAAAATTTTCTCTATTATTTAACCACTGGCACAGTCAAACTTCCCTGGGGGAGAATATAAACAGAATAATCTCCCTTATATTTTTCTTCCAGATAATCAACTGCCTGCTGAATAGATGTCATCTTTTTAGCAAAAATATTATCAGTTTGTTCTACAGTTAAATCGGAAATCAGAATTATTTCTTTTTCAACTGCCACCTTAGAGATCGCAAAGGCTTTGTGACCTCCAAGTAAGAATTTTTCTTTTATCCGTTTAACATTATCTTCAGGTTTTTGAGCCTCATTCATCCATTTTTCAAAACGCTCTTCCCCATAACCTTCTGAACACTCAGCCACCCAGATTATTGTTCCTCCCTTTTTGACAGCATGCTCTGCATGATCCAGAGCTTTCTGGGCCTGATAAATATTAATATCTCTTGGAAAACCGCCCGAACTTACAATAGCTGCATCTGCTTTTTTTGCTAAATGAAGATGATACATCTCAGCTGAAGTATTAACCCCATCTTCCCAGGCCTGACGATAATTTCCAGCAGTAACCTGAACAATCTCACGACTGCTGTTGGTAACAACATTCAGAATAAAATCCACCCCAACCTTTGCTGCTGCTTCAAACATTTCCTGACTGATTGGGTTTTCACTTATTTCAGGCGGATCTGCTATAACATCTATCATTAGAGCATGATTATTTTCGATGCTTTCCCTACCGGCTACTCCTGGCAAAATTGATTTTCTTCCACCAGAAAAACCTGCCATATAATGAGGTAAAATCACCCCAGTGGTGATTACAAAATCAGCTTCAGCCACCTTTTTATTAATTTTTAGCCTATTACCAGTGCTAAGCTTGCCTAGATCTGCTAAGTTATGATCACAGTTGTGATAAATAAAATTATAATTGCTGTCAATTTTTTTACCAAAAATTTCTTTATTTTGCTCTGGCGAATGAGGACTGTGAACACCGGTGGCTACAATAAAGGTTACCTGTTCTTTTTTAATCCCCGCTTCCGAAATAATACTCAACAGTGGTGGCAGCATATGGTGATATGGTGTATAGCGGGTTACATCATTAACTATAATTACCAGATCATCTATTTTTTTAGCTGTTAGAAGTTCTGCCAGTGGTGCGCTGCCCGTAGGATCTGCAAGTGCCCTCTCTACTGCTGCCTGTGGAGCAGCCAGCCCCTCTTTTTCTTTTGCTTTTAGGATATCTAATACTTTACTACTCTCAATTTTAAATTCTAATTTTTTTCTTCCATATTTTAATTTCATTTCTACTATACTACTCCTTCTTATTTGATGACCGGTAGCCGGGATTATTTTCAGATGCCTGATGTCATTAATTTTCCCAGCTGTTAATATAATCCTCCTGTTCCTCTGTCAACTGATCAATCTCGATTCCTAATGACTTCAATTTATATTTTGCTACCATATTGTCAATATCATCAGGTATATTATAAACTTGGGCATCCAAATTTTGATTATGATTTAAATGTAATAAAGATAAAAGCTGTAGGGCAAATGTCATATCCATAATTTCGGCTGGATGTCCATCTCCTGCTGCTAGATTAACCAGTCTACCATCTGCCAAAAGATAGAGTTTACGACCATCCATAAGTTCAAACTTCCTGATATTTTCTCGAGCTTCACTAACTTCTATAGCCAGATCATTAAGTGCCGGTTTGGAAACTTCAACATCAAAATGTCCCGCATTTGATAAAATAGCTCCATCTTTCATTACCTTTAAATCTTCTTTATCAATTACATTTTTACATCCGGTTACGGTAATAAAGAAATCTCCTTTTTTGGCTGCTTCCTGCATCGGCATAACCTCAAACCCATCCATCCAGGCTTCACTGGCCTTAATCGGATCAATTTCTGTAACAATTACTCTGGCACCAAGACCCTTAGCCCTCATTGCCACACCTTTTCCACACCAGCCATAACCTGCTACTACAGCAGTTTTACCTGCAACAACCAGGTTAGTTGTCCTCATAATTCCATCCCAGACAGATTGGCCGGTTCCATAACGGTTATCAAAAAGAGATTTACATTTAGCATCATTAACTGCCATCATTGGAAAAGCCAGGGTTCCGTCTCCTTCCATCGCTTCCAGGCGGTGAATTCCAGTAGTGGTTTCCTCTGCTCCACCGATAATGTTTTCCAGCAGCTCTCTTCTATCTTTATGTAGAGTCTCAACCATATCCCCACCATCATCAATAATTAAATCAGGTTCAATATTTAAAACCTTATTTAAATGCTCCTTATACTCCTCTGGAGTTGAGCCATACCAGCTGTGGACCATTACTCCATGAGCAGCCAGACCTGCTGCTACATCATCCTGGGTGGAAAGTGGATTACTGCCCGCAATAGCTACCTCTGCTCCTAACTGACTAATCACATAAGCCATATAGGCTGTCTTCGCCTCTAAATGCAGGCAGATCGCCACTTTTTTCCCTGCCAGCGGCTGTGCTTCCTGATGCTCCTTTAAAATTTCATTTAAAATATCCATCTTGTCTGCCACCCACTGAATTTTGCGCCAGCCCTCTTCAGCTAATTCAGGATTTCTAAGTGTTGATTTAGTAATCATAATTTTCCTCCTCAGTAAATTTTATTGTAATTATCTTTGTTTCTTTTTATAAATTAATAACGGATAATTTAAATGTTAAATTCTATTCTAATAAATTATCCGAATTTTCCTCTTATTTATATTTTATCATAGATTATAGTAATGAAAAGAAAAATCAGTTAAAACTATATATATTTTATACTTCCTTCCAGAATACTCTGGCAGTATCAGTTTTAACAACTGAGTTTTTTGGAACCTGACTGATCACTAAAATAGAGTAAAATATATCTCCTGCTCCTCCAATGGAATTTAAAATTGCAATAATAGCTAAATATATATAATTTAATTCTAAAATAGAAATTAATAAAACTGGAAATACAGTTAGTATGAACAGAGGGGCCAGCATAGCAATTATAAGTCTATTTTTTTTTAGAGGTAAATCATAATAAGAGTAGAACACAAATTTTTTCGGCCAGAAACCAAAAATGATTTTATCAGAAAGGCCAAAATTGGGATACATGATCGCATGGGAAGCTTCATGTAAGGGAATTAATAAAAAGACTAAATACCAGTTTTCCATATATGTACTGTAAATTTCCCTAATTGATATAATCTCTTTAATAAATTGATAGAAAAATGTACTAATTAAAATTCCAAAAACTAATATTAGTAATTTAAAAATAAAAAAACTCGAGATGTTTTTTAGTTCCTTCCAGTCTTTATTCTGAGATAATTTTTCTAAATCTGTTGGTGAACCCAGCTTAAATTTCATTCAAATCTCTCCCCTTTATTTAAATTAAGTTAAATATGTTAAGTCAATTCTTCTTTTATTATATAAGATCTTAAATAAATGTATAAAGTTTTTAGCTAAAAGGTTGATATCAAAGACCAACTTGCACTTAGAGTAGAATAAGTTGTCTTAATTCATTTTGCCACTCAAAAGATACGACTTAAACTGTCAGAACTGCGGCTTAGCTAAAATCTACTCTCTGAAATCACAAAGTATGCTATTCTATTTTTAACAGCGGAAAAGGAGGGAGAATGAATGATAAAACAACCAATTGCAACAGGTTTATGCAACTTCCAGTCCGGCCAAAAATTAATTTAGTCAATCGCTTTACTTTAGATAAGCTTTATTAATATAATTAAGATAATGTGTAATTTTTTGAAAATAATTCTAAAGTAAACAGAAAATCTGGAGGCAAACTAATATGAAGCTAAAATTAATCTGTTCTAATTCCTATCAGCTTTTATTAAAGGAGTTTTTGGAAGCCAGAAATTTTCAAATTTCTGAACAGGCAGAACTGGCACTGGTTGAAAACGGCCAAAAAATTCCAGAAGACGTAATCAGCCTTGTATTCAACCCCCAGCAAATTGATCAATTGATTTCTTTTTTAGAAAATCAGCTCGGAAATGGGGCTGAGCAGAAAGAAAAAAATCTGCAGGATCACCTGATAGGGCAGCTGGATGAAAACTATGAAATTATTAATTATCAGGATATTATACTTTTTGAAGCCCAGAACAGCATAATTTATGCCAGAACAAAAGCTAAAAAATATCGCCTTAAAGAAAAATTATATCAGCTCGAAGAGGAACTGGCAGCAGAAGGCTTTATCAGAATTAATAAGTCAGAGATAGTTAACATAATACATATCAAAGAGATTGTTCCCTGGTTTAATGGAAGACTACTTTTAAAACTGGATATAAAAAAAGAAATTGAGGTTTCACGCAGTTATGCTGGTGACTTCAAAAAATATTTAGGATTGTGAGGAGATAGTAATGGAAAAAATTAAAGACTATATAATTAATCTACTGCCTTCAGGAATGGTTGGAGTTGTGATCGCAATTTTTGAAAATCTATTCTTAAATCCAAACAGCGATCTCTCTGAATCAATTTTAATTTATTTTATCTTTGGAGCTTTAATTGGAACCGTAAGCGAGCTTGCTGTATCATGGACAATTTATAAGACCTCTTCTAAACTATTATCATATCTAGCTGTATTGCTTGCTGATGGCCTATCTGTCTTTTTACTATTAATGCTTTTGGGAACTCATCAGGCTTACGGCTGGCAGGCAGTTTTAAATATTATTTTAATCACTGAGATACTGGCCTTTGTTATTGCCTATTTTAGCAATCAAGAATATCAAAATTTTAATCAGAGTTTAGAGTCAATAAAAGATAACTTAAAAGGAAGAGAGTAAATTGAAAAATATTTTAAAAAAAATTATAATTATTGTGCCTATAATTTTAATCGCTTTAGTCTCATTTATAGTTTTAAGCAGTTATTTGGAACACCGGGAATTAATCGCTGAAGAAAAGGCAAAATATCCTGCTCCTGGTAAATTAGTCAGTGTTGATGAAACAAATATTCATGTTTATGCTGAAGGGCAGGGAAAGCAGACTCTGGTCTTTATGTCCGGACTGGGAACAGTTTCACCCTACTATGATTTTAAAGTCCTTTTTGAAAAGTTATCAGATGATTACCGTATTGCAGTTGTCGAAAGGGCCGGGTATGGCTGGAGTGAAATTAGTTCTGAAGCTAGAGATTTAAAAACTGTTCTTAACGAAACTCGGACCGCTTTAAAACTGGCAGGGGAAAAAGCACCTTATGTTTTATTTCCACACTCTCTAGCTGGACTTGAAGCTGTCTATTGGTCCAATCTTTATCCAGAAGAAGTAAAGGCAGTTATCGGTCTGGATCCACTTATGCCCGGCTTTATTGAAGAATCTGAAGAAGGACCTGTTTTATCTCCACTTATATCAATCCTGACTCGAACCGGGCTAGTCCGAAATCAGCCTGAAGTTTTTTCTAATAATTTTCATGCTGCTAAAAAAGGTCTTTTAACAGAAAAAGAAGCCAAAATTGCCAGAACAATATTTTACCGACGGGTCCAGACCAAAAACATGTGGGAAGAAGTTGATATGGTCGAAAGTAACTCTAAATTAGCTAAGAAAGAGAATAAATATAAAGTCCCTTTTTATGCTTTTATCTCCAGTAGAAATGAAGAAAAGAGCTGGCAGGACAGTATAGTTTCTTATACAAAAGAAGCTGATGGTGAAGCTTTTATTTTAGATGCTGACCACTACATTCACCTTGAACAGCCAGAGTTTATTGCAGAAAAAAGTAAAGAAATCATTGAAAAAAATTTATAGAATACAAACTCAAACCCTGCTTTTTTAATAAACCAGCTGCATTCTATTTTAAATTAATATCCTTTTTTCGCGATATTTGTATTCAATAAACTGGAAATCTGTGTATTTTACTTGTATAATTATAATTAAGATCAATTGAATCCAAATGGAGGGATCATTAATGAATAAAAAAATAGCAATATTTTTAATTGTAGCTCTGATAATTGGTGGTTTATCTTTCTTTTATCTGCAGAGTCCTAAGTCTGAAGTAGTTCAGGCTGAAGTTGGTACTGAAATTGATATGCAGGCTCCAGATTTTGAATTAAAAAATATAAATGATAAAAAAGTAAGTTTAAGTGATTTCCGCGGGCAAAAAGTTTTTCTTAATTTTTGGGCCAGCTGGTGTCCCCCCTGTAGAGAAGAAATGCCCGATATACAAAAATTACACGAGAACTACGGAGAAGAAGTAATCATACTGGCAGTAAATGTTGGAGAAAATAAATCTACAGCTGCTAATTTCATGATGAAAAATGGTCTTTCATTTTCTGTTCTCCTGGATACTGATAAGAGTACAGCCCAGAACTATCTGGTCCGAGGAATCCCTACAAGCTACTTTTTAAATGAAGATGGAATCATTAAAAATAAGGTTGTTGGTGCAGTGAGTTATGAGAAAATGCTTGAACTATCTGGAATTAAAGAATAAAATAAATAATTTTGTTTAAGCAGGAGGTAAAAATATGGATAAAAAAAAGATGGGTCTAAACGAAACTTGGAGCATGGCTGTTGGTGGTATGATAGGTGGCGGTATTTTTTCTGTTCTGGGAGTAATAATTGCAACTGCTGGTAACATGGCCTGGTTGAGTTTTTTAATTGCCGGCTTAATTGCTCTCGCCACTGGAATTAGCTATTCTAAACTAACAAATAAGTTTGAAGAGGGTGGAGGCGCTTTTACTTATATTAAGGATATTAATCACCAGGGATTAGCAGGGGGCCTTTCCTGGCTATTAATGATAGGATATATTCTCACTCTTTCAGTTTATGCATTTACTTTTGGGCAGTACTTAGAACAAATCTTAAATTATGGGCCCTGGTTTCCCCGGCTCGTTTCCATATCTATAATTCTGATTTTTATGTACTTTAATCTTAGAGATGTAAGTGAAGCTTCACATCTGGAGGTATTTATAGTTTGGGCAAAATTAGCTATTCTACTGGCTATTGCTGCTGTAGGAATATCGAATTTTAATCCAGATATGTTTAATAGTGAACCCATGCGATCAGCGGGTACTTTTGTCAATGCTATTATTGGAGCCTCAACTATTTTTATGGCTTATGAAGGTTTTCAGCTAATAACGTATGATTATAATGAAATTGAAGATGCTGACAGAACAATTCACAGAGCAGAAATTCTGGCAATTGTTTCTGTAATTGTTATTTATATTATAGTTACTCTGGGAACTATAAATCTGGTCAGCCACCAGACAATCATCGAAGAAAAAGAAGTTGTTCTTGCAATAGCAGGCCAGAACATCTTAGGTACCGCTGGTCTAATAATTGCTTCAATAGCTGCCTTATTTTCCACAGGTTCTGCTATAAATTCAACTATCTTTGCAACTGCACGTCTGGCAATTAAAGTGGCCAATGATGGAGAACTGCCTTCATTTTTGATCCATAAAAATAATGCCGGTATTCCTGATAGATCAATTTATATAATAGGCGGTGTTGGAGCCCTACTGGCTGCCTTTGGTAATTTATCCTCTCTGGTTGAAGCTGCAAGCTTTATTTTTCTGATTACATTTTCTACTGTTAATTTTATTGCCTTCAAGGAGATTGCTAAAACTAAATTAATTTCTTTCTTAGGAGGAGCAGGAGCAGCCATCGCTTCAATTTCATTATTTATTCGTTTTTTTCAGAGAGACATCAAAATTATTATAACTCTTACTATTTTATTGCTGCTGGCAACTGTAGGCAGAAAATTAATTTACACCTTTAACTCCTAACTCTACGACTAAACTCAGTTAAAAATTTAATATTTTATTTCTATCACAAAAAGCGGTGAAAATTCATTTTAAAATGAACTTTCACCGCTTTAAAAACTTATTTTACTTTATTTAATAGATTTTCAGTTTCCAAAAATATTTTTAATGAACTACAAAGTAGAATACAAATACTACTCCCAGTACATATACTAACCAGTGTACATCCTTACCCTTACCAGTAAATAGCTTAACTATTGGATAAACTATAAAACCAAGTGCAATACCATTGGAGATTGAATATGTTAATGGCATAGCTATCATTGCCACAAAAGCAGGTAGAATTTCTGTAAAATCATCCCAGTCAAGCTTGGTTATATTTGTCATCATCATTGTACCAACAATGATTAAAGCAGGCGCTGTTGCTGCTGCAGGAACTATTCCAATTAATGGTTTAAAGAATAAAGATAAAAAGAATAGTATGGAAACAATTACCCCAGTTAAACCTGTTCTTCCACCTTCAGCTACACCAGAAGCTGATTCTACATATGTTGTTACTGTACTTGTTCCAAATAAAGCTCCACCAGTGGTACCTATTGCATCTGCTAAAAGAGCTCGACTTGCTTTTGGTAAATCGCCATTTTCATCTAAGTATCCAGCCTGCTGACTTACCCCAACTAAAGTTCCAGCAGTATCAAACATATCCACAAATAGAAATGAGAGTAAAACACCCATCATACTAAAACTTAATGCTGAACCAATATCTAATTGTAACAACACTTCAGACCAGTGTGACATCTGTGGCATCGCAACTACTCCATTAAATGCAGGAGTAACACCATTAATCCAGCCAAAAGCAGTAGAAGCCAGGATCCCCCAGAGCAATGCTCCTTTGATTCCTTTGGCATGTAAAATTCCTGTAATTAAAAGACCAAATAAAGCTACAAGTCCGGGTCCAGTTAAGACACTCCCCATTGCAACTAGAGTTGCCTGATCAGCTACAACTATACCTGCATTCTGCAGACCAATGAAAGCAATAAATAAACCAATGCCTGTACTGATACCTGTCTTCAAAGCCATTGGAATACTGTTAACTATCATTTCTCTAACAGGAGTAACACTCAAAATAATAAAGATAATACCTTCCAGTAGTATAATTCCCAGTGCAGCCTGCCAGGTAACACCCATTCCAATAACAACTGAATAGGCAAAAAATGCATTTAAACCCATTCCAGAAGCAAGGGCAAAGGGATAGTTTGTTAAAAGAGCCATCGAAAGTGTACCCAGAATTGCTCCCATTATGGTAGCAATAAAGACACCATTAAAAGGCATACCTGCATCACTTAATATCGCAGGATTAACAAAAATAATATACGCCATAGTCATAAAAGTTGTAATTCCCGCAATAACCTCAGTCTTCACATCAGTGTTATTTTCTTTTAAACTAAAAAATTCTTCTAATACTCCATTATTATTACTCATTAATAAATACCCTCCTTATTTTTTTCTAGATATTAGTCGTTTGTATAATGTCTAAGGTCCTAAATGACAGGGCTCATGACATAAATTTTTGGTGATTTCCTCCTTAAGATATGGTATAATATAGTTAGAGATACTAAAAATACCACAAAGCCA
>NZ_QPJF01000042.1:0-14701 GCF_003337665.1 Halanaerobium sp. ST460_2HS_T2 | reverse complement strand
AAAGAATTTAAGGCCTGGGCAGAAGCCAATCCTGAGCTAAAAAAACAGTGGGAGCAGGCAATGAGCTTAAAACTGCCGGTAGATTTAAAAGAAGAGATTATGAACTTAGAAATAGAGGCGCCAATAGCTACCAGAAAATCAGCTGGAGCAGCACTGAGTAAAGCTTTTGAGCTGGTACCCTATTTAGTTGGTGGTTCAGCAGACCTTGCACCTTCAACTAAAACCTACAACGGAGAATACGGAGAGGTGCAGAAGGGTGATTATGCCGGCCGCAACTTCCGCTTTGGAGTTAGAGAACATGCAATGGGAGCAGTTACCAACGGTCTTTCCCTGCATCAGGGCTTAAGACCATTTGCAGCAACCTTCTTAGTTTTCTCTGACTATATGCGCCCGGCAATCAGGCTGGCAGCTTTAATGAAACAGCCTGTAATCTATGTCTTTACTCATGATTCTATCTTTGTTGGTGAAGATGGACCAACCCACCAGCCGGTAGAACATGTTGAAGCACTAAGAATTATACCGGGACTAAAAGTATTAAGACCTGGTGATGAAGAAGAGGCCAAAGCTGCCTGGGTAGAAGCATTAGAGACAACAGATCAGCCGACAGCTTTAATTTTAACCAGACAGAACTTAGAGCATATTCAAAAATATCAGGGTCTTGATAACTTCAATAATGGCGGTTATTTTGTCAGCAGTCCCAAAGATGCTGATACAATTATCTTTGCCAGCGGTAGTGAGGTTAACCTGGCCGAAGAGAGTGCCAAACTATTAGCGGAAAAAGGTATCAAAGCGGCAGTAGTATCAGTACCGGAGAGAAGAAAGTTCGAAAAATATGCAGCAGAACACAAACTGCCAGAAGTTAAATTAAGAGCTGCCATAGAAGCAGGAGTAACAGATGGCTGGTACAGGCTTGTTGGCAGAGATGGTTTGGTAATCGGCCTTGACCGCTTCGGCTTAAGCGGAAAAGGAGAAGAAGTAGGAGCAGACTTAGGGTTTAAGGCAGAAAAAGTTGCAGCCAAGATTGAAGCTGCTTTGGAATAAAATCAATTTTCTATTTAAAAAATCAATAGCTAAACTAAAAACCCGCCTTTTCAGGCGGGTTTCATTAACTTAATTTACTTTTCGAAAGGTTTAATAAAATAGAACTCATTCTCAGAAGAATGATCTTCATTAAAAACATAGCCTTCAAGATTAATATTTTTAACTGCTTCCAGACTTTCAACCTGTTTTTTTATCAGCTGTTCAAGCATCCTGCCTCTATTTTGCTTGACATAATAGCCAACAGTTTTCAGGCTGCCGTCCTCTTTTTCTTCTTTAAAATAAAAATCAATTATTTTTCCCTGGTAATTTTTTTCAACAACTTTGCTGTATTCATTTGAGGCCAGGTTTACAATCAAATCAACATTGGCAAAATAATCTTTCATAACTTCCTGCCAGTATTCATAAAGATTGATTCCATCTGGTTTGAGCCGCATTTCCAGTCTGTAAGGCCAGATTTCTGTATCTGAATGTAATGGTCCATACATTGGAGAAATTATAATAAGTTTTTCCTGCAGATAAGAAAACTGCTTTTGATCATAGCTTTCTAAATCAAGCTGTTTAAAAACAGAGCCATTATAGCATTCAATAGCTGGCAGAGTCTGATCTTCAAAACTGTGTTCCTGATAGAGCTCATAGGTTCTATCTAAGAGATTACCCTGAATATCAAGCTCTTCTCCTAAATCTTCTTTGGAGAGTGATTTGAGATAGTTGAATAATTCTTTAGTTTTAGCTTCTTTTAAAATATTTTTACCTTTATCTTTGCGTTTCCTCTCATGATTCTGAGTTTTACTGGGAGATAAGATTATTTTCATTCTGCACCTTCCTTTCTTAATGACTTTTATTTGATTGATTTATTATCTTATTTTAGATACTCAAATCATTTTTTGATCTAACAAATTTTTTAAAAAGTTTCTACTTTCTTTAGTTGTTACCGGTAAAGCATTTTCTGCTGCAAATCCTTTAAATATTTTACTGCTGTTTGTTAAGCTATTACCCAGATTCTTTACTCCAGTTCTAAAGAAATTTTTGTTTTCTTTGACCTTTAATTCCCCGTTTTTATTGAGCAGCAAAAATTTTTCTCCCCATTCGGCCGCGAAATTTAAATTATGAGTGGCTATCATAATTGATTTGCCATTAGCTGAAATTTGGTTTAAGACATCTATAAAAAGCTGTTGAGTAGGGGGGTCTAAAAATGCCAGAGGTTCATCGAATAAAATCAAATCTGGTTCTAGAATTAAAACTCCTGCTAGAGCTACCTTCCTTTTTTCACCATAACTTAAATTACGGGGATTTCTCTTAAGAATACTTTTTAGAGCCAGCAGTTCTACAACTTGGTTAAATCTATTTTTCTTTAAATGTTCTGGAAAAGAAAATTGTTCTGGTCCAAATAATATATCCTCCTGCACAGTAGATGCAAAAATCTGATCATCAGGATTTTGAAAAACATAGGAAATAGACTGTCTTAATTCATCTTCTTCAAAGTGATTTAATAAATTATCCTTAAAAAATATTTTACCATTTTGAGGTTCGTTAATTTTTAAAATGTTGTTCATTAAAGTTGTTTTACCAGCACCATTAGGGCCAAGTAATACAACTTTTTGCTTTGATAAAATCTCAAACGATATATTTTTTAAAACATTATTTTTATTTTCTGGATAACTAAAATTAAGATTTTTAACTTTCAAAATTGCTTGAAGCGATTCTACCATTATTACCATCCTCTATCTAATAAGATAATCAAAGCTGCAGAAAAAATTGTTAGAAATATTGGCTGCCAGCTGATAATTAATTTTTGTTTACTTTTTACAAAAGTCTCACTTTTTAGTCCTCTAAGCCTCATTGCTTTGTAAATACGGTCACTTCTTTTTAAGGAGCGTTCTAAGCTGCTGCCTATAATCTGAGCTATAATTATATATTCTTTAATGTTAAAAAATTTATTTTTGATTTTGGCTCCTCTTAATTTTCGGGCTCTCATTAATCTATTAATTTCTTCTTTTATGACTCTAAAATACCTTAGAATAAAAAAAATCGTTAAAATTATCAAGTCCGGAAAATTAAGTTGAGCAAGCCCTTCTTTTAGATCCTGCTCTGCAAAGTTTTTTAAAATCAATACATTCCACATGATTATAGTTATTAATCTATGAACCAGAATCCAGTTTTTTTCATTTTGAAACCAGACAAGTAAAGCAGCAGTTATTAAAAATGGTAAAAAAAACAAAAATAAGCGCTTTAATTTATCCAGTAAACCCTGGTATAGATCTATAGTTAGCAAAAAAATAGCCATAATAAAATGTAAAGAAATAGATTTTACAATTAAAATGGTAATAATACCAATTAAATAAACTATTAATTTACCACCTGCTGTATTTTTCAAAATAAGTTCTCCTCACCGCTATCGTTATATTTAGCATATTTAAAATTTACAACTAATTTTTAGAAAGTATTTTTCCTATTTTTAATAATAATAGATATGAGACAATAACTCCCAGCAAACCGGCAGCGCCGCCACTTAACAAATCATTATTGATTGGAATTGAATAATCTTCAAACAAAGAGAAACTAGACTGAGCTTGATTTATAAAACTTTTAGTTTCCGCTACTTTTTCCAGACCATCAGGAAAAGAAGAGCTTAAAATAGGATTTAAAAATGCTAGAAAAGCAATGAAGGCTATGATGAGATAAAGATATTTATTATTTTTAAGCATTATTAACGCCTCCTTTTTGATATGCAAGTTCAAATTGGGTTGAGATTGTCTTATTGAGATAGGAAAGTACAAGCATTGTAATTACACCTTCCATTAAACCAATAAGTGTATGCCAGCCAACCATGGCTCCCAGAATGAGATTTAAGTTAACTATATTAGAAAATGATAATTCAAATGCTGCAAATGCTGCTGAAATAACAGTGGCAGATAAACCTGTTATAATAATGCTTAATTTTTCAGAAAAATTAAGCTTAGTTAAAAAGTTATAAATAAAGTAGCCAGCCCATACCTGAATTAAGGCCATATTTAAAACATTTGCTCCCAGAGCCAGAATCCCTCCATCCATAAAAAAAACAGATTGAATAACCAGAATCGAAGTTATAATCAAACTGGCTGACCAGGGACCTAAGACCAGCATAGCAAGCACACCACCCATAAGATGACCGGAAGTTCCAAAACCGATTGGAATGTTAATCATTTGAGCAGCAAAAATAAAAGCACCCAAAATTCCTAAAACAGGTATATTTTTTTCAGAAAAATTATTTTTTAATTTTTTTATCCCATAACTTAAAGCCGCTCCAGACATGAGATATGTAGTTAAACAGGTTTTTAAATCTAAAAAGCCGTCGGGTATATGCATAAATTATCTTTCCTCCTTTTAGTAACACGATTTTTTTTTTCGTGTTATATCTTATTTTCCCTAAATCTTTTAAAAATCCTTCTTTAATTATAAATTGTTTTGATAAATTTTGATTTTACATCTACCGCTAATAGCTATTTTTATTTATAAGTTTAATTCTTTCTTTTTTGTCAAATAAAATATTTTATAGCTTTACTCATAATAATTTAATCTAATTCTAATCTACCGATCGGTTGACAGAAATAGATATTTTATGCTAGAATACTAACTGACCGGTCAGTCAAAAGATTAAAATTTTGTTAGGAGGGGTTCAATATGCCCGAAGATACGAAAAATAAAATATTAGAATCAGCCTTTCATCTTTTTTCCAAAAACAACTATCATGCTGTTTCCATGACTCAGATTGCAAAAGGAGCAGAGATCAGCAAGGGAACACTTTACTGGTATTTTGATAGTAAAGAGGAATTGTTTAGAGAAACTGCAGTTAATGGACTGGATTATTTTTATGAACTTTTTGAAGAAATTGCTGAGAAGGAAATCAGCAGTTACAAGAAAATTAGGAATTTGATTGAATGTGTATTAAAGACATTGATAGAACATTTAGATATGCTTGAAGTTTTTAGAAATAATGTGGAGTTAATCAGCAGTGATTTTAAAGATGCTATTGAAGCCAAACATAAAAAAAATATAAAAATTGTGACTAGAATTGTTGAACAGGGAATAGCAGAAGGTTTAATAAGGAGTGAAAATCCGAATAATATGGCTTCTTTAATCCTATCAGTTTTATTTACGCCCCAGATAAAAGAAATATTAGATGATGACGAGGTTGTAGAAAATAAAGTAAATTTTATTTATGATTTTATAATGAATGGCATTAGTAGAAAGGAGCAATCTGATGAGTAAAAATAAGAAAGTTATCACCATAGTTTTAGCTGCTGTGCTTTTGCTTTCATCTTCTGCAGCTGTTGCAGCAGAAGATATTAATCTAAAAGAAGCGGTAAAAATTATGGCAGCAGAAAATAGGACTCTAGAAAATGCACGTAAAGATATTGAAAATGCAGAAAAGGACATCGAACTTGCTGTGAGATCATATTTTCCTAGTCTTGACCTGCAGACTTCCTATACTAAATTAGATGAAGGACAGCAGAGCTTTGACTTTGAAACATTAAGTACTGTTGAAGGTCCTGATGAAAATTACAGTACTTCCCTATCCTTAACTCAACCAATCTGGCTGGGTGGCAGAGCTTCAATGCAGAAAGAAATTGCCAGTTACAGTCTGGAAATTGCCAGAGCCAGATATGAGCAGAGTTTAGAAGATCAGATTTTTTCTTTGATTCAGGCATATTATGGGGTTCTGCAGGCTCAGGGGATGGTTGAAATTCGCACAGAAGCTCTGGATATAGTAAATGAACATTTAAGAATAGTCAAAAATAATCTGGATGCCGGAATTGCGATCAGACGTGATTTACTGCAGAGTCAGATTGAACAGAGAAATGCAGAAGAGGAGCTGACAGCAGCCAGAAATGACCTGCAGATTGCCAGAAGACGTCTGGCACAGATTTTAACAACAGATAAAAGTTATAATCCGTCTCAGCCAGAGATTTCATTTGATCTTAATTTAGAACAGCAGCAGTTATTTCAGACTGCAGTCAGAAATGAACCCCAGCTGATGATTCTGGAGTTAAATAAAGAAATTGTAAAATTAAATCAAAAGCTTGAAGGACAGTATTATCGCCCCAGTGTTTCGCTCAATGGATCTTATGACTGGCAGGGACCGGAGTTTATGGATCAGAAAAGTTGGTCCATGACTATGGGAGTCAGTGTTCCCCTCTATGATGGAGGTAAGGGTGGTATAAATGCAGAAAAACAGGAAAACGAACTAGAAAAGATTGCTAATAATCGCCAGGATCTGCTGGAAAATTTAGATATTGAAGTTGAAAATTCTATTCTAACTGTTAAAGAAACTGAAGAAGCAATGGAATTAGAACAGCTTTCCCTGAAAAATGCCGCCGAAAATTTAGAAATTGCCAACAAGAGTTATGAAGCTGGAGTAGCCAGCAATACGGATGTTATTGATGCTCAGAGTACTTACAATCAGGCTCAAACATCTCTGCTGCAGGCTGAATATAATTATGAAATAGAATTATTTAGAACAATTTATAAAAGTGGTCGTTTAAAAGAATATTTTAAGGATGTGGTAGAAAATGAAAAATAGATATAAAATACTCAGTCTATTATTGATCTTATTTTTAACGGCTTCACCTGTGCTGGCTCAGGAGGCCCAGATTGTTGAAACCGCTCAGTCAGTTACTGATGATATAAGCCTAAACGAACTTTTTACCGGTACTTTAACTCCGATTCAGGATGTTAATATTCCTGCTCAGACGGGTGGACTAATAGCTCAGGTAAATGTTGAAATGGGTAATCAGGTAGACGAAGATGCTCAATTAATAAAAATAGATGAAGAGGCGCTGCTGATTCAAAAAAATCGTGCTGAAGCAGCTTTAAACAGTGCCCAGGCCAGTTATGAGGAGCTCAAAAATGGAACCACTGAAGAAGAATTGGCCAGAACCAGAGCAGCTTACGAAGATGCCCAGGCCAGTCTGGAAAGTGCAGAAACAAATTTAGAGTTAATGCAGGAATTATATAAGGAAAGACGGACATTAGAACAGCAGCTTGTAAATGCAGAGCAGCAGCTTAATAATGCACGTCAGCAGCTGCAGACTTCAAAGCAGAATCTTAATCAGGCTGAAGTTAATTTTAATCAGGCAAAAAGAGAATATGAGCGTTCGCAAAAGCTGTATGATGATAATGTGATTTCGGAAAGAGAATATGAAAATGCAAAAACTTCTTTTGAAAATGCAGAGTCAACTTATAAAAATGCCCAGATATCAGTTGAACAGGCTGAAACTGCACTTGCAGCAGCTGAAAAGAATTATAAGCTGACCAAAGCAACTTATAATAATCCAACAGAATTGAAACAACAGCTGGAAAATGCCAAAAGTCAGGTTAATAGTGCCCGCACAAATCTCAAAGTTTCTAAAGCTAATTTAGAAGCAGCAGAAAGAGGGCCTCGCGAAGAAAGAGTAAGGGCCGGTCTGGCCTCGGTTAAGCAGGCAAAAGCAAGCCTGGCTGAAATTGAAGATCAAATTGATAAAACAAAGGTTAATGCTCCTTTTTCTGGTTTAGTAAATAGAGTCAATGTTGAGGCAGGAGAAATGATTCCCGCAGGTCAGACAGTGGTTAATCTAATCAATATTGATCAATTATTTGCTGAAATAAATGTTACTGCTGCGACTGTTTCTGCAATTAAAAAAGGTGATACAGTTGATGTTAGAGGTGAGACAATGCAGCATTACATTGAAGGAGAAATAACTAATATTGCTCCCGCAGCAGATGAAGCCAGCAGAACCTTTCTGGTGAAAATTAAAATTCCCAATCAGGATCACAGATTAAGAGCTGGTATGTTTGCTGATGTAAGAATTACTAAAGGTAAGTCGGGTTCTGCGGTAGTGATTCCAATCGAAAGTGTCGTTAATTTAAACAGTGATAATCCTCATGTTTTTGTTGTAGAAGATGGGAAATCAGTAAGAAGAGATATAAGTATTGGGATCAGTACTGACAGCAGAGTTGAAGTTCTGCAGGGGTTAAAAGCAAACCAGGAAGTTATAATTAGAGGTCAAAACAACTTAGAAGCAGGCCAGAAAGTTGAGGTGAGAAATCAGTGAAGTTATCCGATTTCTCGATAAAAAGATCAGTAACTACTGCAATGATTATTTTGATGGTGCTGCTGATTGGAGCAGTGGCACTTTCCAGATTAAGTCTTGATCTTTTTCCAGATATTACCTTTCCAGGTGCAGCAATAATCACAACTTATGAAGGTGTTGGTTCAGAAGAAATAGAGAATTTAATTACCAAACGAATAGAAAGCTCAGTTGCTACAGTTGAGGGAGTTAAAGGTATTACCTCGACTTCTTCAAGGGGTTCCTCAACAGTTGTTGTAGAATTTAACTGGGGTCGTGATATGGATTTTGCTGTTCAGGATTTAAGAGAACAGGTAGATTTAGTTAGTAGTATGTCTTTACCTGAAAATGCTAACAGTCCGATGATTTTCAAATTTGATCCTTCCATGATACCGATTATGGTCTATGGTGTTTCAGCCCAGGGTTTAGAGATTGATGAATTAAAAAAAGAGGTTGAAGATGAATTAATTCCCAGGCTGGAACGTATCTCGGGAGTTGCCCAGGTAAATATGCAGGGGGGGTTGACAAGAGAAATAATTATCTCTCTTAAGCGAGATAAACTGAGTCATTACAATCTTAACTTTGATACTATTATCAATATCGTGCGAGCTGAAAATATCAATGTTTCTGCAGGTGATGTACTGCAGGGCGATAAAGAATTTTTAGTTAGAACAATTGGTAAATTTTCTAATTTAGATGAAATTAGAAACATTAACATTCCGGTGGGAAATGGACAGATTAAATTATCTGATGTAGCAGAAGTTAGGGATGGTTTTGCTGATCTAAAAACTTTAGCCAGGACTAATGGAAAGCGCAGTCTATCACTCGCAATCCAGAAACAGACTGATGCAAATACCGTTGAAGTGGCAAGTGCTGTTAGAGAAGAAATAGATCAAATACGAAATGATTATCCTAATTACAGTTTTTCAATTGCGATGGACCAGTCTGAGTTTATAGAAAAATCCATTGCCAGTGTAAGTCAAAATGCTATTCTTGGTGGTCTTTTAGCTGTAATTATACTTTTCTTGTTCTTAAGAAATATTCGCAGTACAATAATTATTGCAACAGCAATGCCGATATCAATTATTGGTACTTTTATCTTAATGTACTTTGCAGATGTTAATTTAAATGTTATTTCACTTGGTGGACTGGCCCTGGGGGTAGGTATGCTGGTTGATAATGCAGTAGTTGTACTGGAAAATATTTATCGTTATCGAAGTATGGGAGTAGGTAAAATTGAAGCTGCTCGCGAAGGGGCTTCTGAGGTTGGAATGGCTATTGCTGCTTCTACAGTTACTACTGTTGTAGTCTTTTTACCTATTGTTTTTGTCGAAGGAATGGCAGGCCAGCTTTTTCAGGATTTAGCCTTAACAGTAGCTTTTTCTCTAATTGCTTCCTTGATGGTCGCTTTAACCTTAATTCCAATGCTGGCTTCTAAGATCTTAAAAGTTAAGCAGAAAGAATTAGATAGAAATAAAAAAGAAGGTAGGATAAAAAGAATTTACCGGGGAGCACTTAGCAGAGCTCTTAAACATCGCTGGGTCTTTGTTGTTTTATTGATAGTTTTATTAGTTGGCAGTTTCGCCTTAATACCTCAGTTAGGATTTGAGTTTATGCCGAATAATGATCGGGGTGCATTTTCGGTTAGCTACGAACTACCAGTGGGGACTGCTTTATCTAGATCTAACGAAGTTTCGACTGAAATTGAGTCTGTATTGACAGGAATAGATGAAGTAGAAACAATAATTGCCACAGTTGGGTCTGGTGGTCAGATGATGTCTACTTCTACCAGCAGTCACCTTGGCAATATAAGTGTTCAGCTTGTAGATTTAGCTGAAAGAGATCGATCAACTTCGGAAGTAATGGAAGAAGTACGGCAGAGCATTAACATTCCTGATGTAGACATCTCTGTTGAAGAACAGCAGGGTATGAGTGGGGGAGGTTCTCCAGTCAATGTAAAACTTCTTGGAGATAATTTAAATATATTGAAGAGAGAAACTGCCAAAGCTGTTTCCGCAATAGAAGATATTGAAGGCTTAAGAGAAATTGAAGATAGTTTTTCTGAAGGTCAGCCGGAATATAGAATAAAGGTTAACCGCTCTATTGCAAGTCGCTTTGGTTTAAATGTAAGTCGAATTGCAAATACAGTCAGGACAGCAATTAATGGAAGTACTGCAACAAGATACGAGGTTGCAGGTGATGAATATGATATTAGAGTTCGTCTAGAAGAAGATCAAATAGGACAGATGTCTCAGGTGCCTGAACTTAACATTCAAGCTGCCAGTGGACAGATGATACCATTAAATAGGATAGCAAGTCTGAAAATTGATGAAGGACCTGTAGAAATTTTACGTCAGGATCAGGAACGTTATTCTGAAATAACTGCTGACATACATGGTGTGGATCTTGGTACAGTTATGGAGCAGATTCAGTCTCGTTTATCTAAGCTAGACTTACCGGACGGATATAGATTTAGTTATGAAGGTGAATTTGCTGATATGCAGGAATCATTTAGCAGTCTTGCGATGGCTTTTGGACTGGCGGTAATTCTGATTTATATGGTTATGGCTTCTCAGTTTGAATCGCTGATCCATCCCTTTACAATTATGTTCTCTATTCCTCTGGCAGTGATTGGTGTTATCTTCGGATTGTATATTACTAACTCTATAGTCTCGGTGGCATCGATATTAGGTTTAATCACTCTGGCTGGTATAGTTGTAAATAATGCGATAGTTATGGTTGATTATATTAATCAGCTGCGCAGAAGTGGTACCGAAAAAATAGAAGCTATTATTACAGCTGGAACTGTAAGATTGAGGCCAATTATGATGACAGCATTGACAACAATTCTGGGTCTGCTGCCAATAGCAATGGGTATTGGAGAAGGTTCCGAATCAACCCAGCCGATGGGGATTGTAATTGTTAGTGGCTTAACCTTTGCTACATTCCTGACTCTTTTTGTGATTCCTATTTTTTATTCTTTAGTTACAGATTTAAGAACAATTGTAGTTGCAAAAATAAAAGGGATACCAAAGGAAGAAGCGGCTAAACACATTTAACAAATATTAGAGCCGGGGAGTTTTAGAGAACTTCCCGGCTTTAAAAAATAATGATTCAATACTAAAAAACTTTTTGTTCAATAAGATTGGGTAAGGGGTGGTATAGGTGAATAATGTTTATACTTTATTAATTAATTTTCTTGATCAGAATAATAGAGTTGACTATCATAAAGTTAAACTTTTGCTGGCTAATAATTTGAAACTTGGTCAGAAGAATTTTTATATTAAAGATAGTAATCTTGATTATTCACAATTAAGCTGCAGTGATAAAAAAGAATACTATAAAAAAATGGTTAAATTAATGCCAGAAGAGTCAGATTTTAAAATTGAGCTTAACTTTAATTCTCTTCGTGATATACAGGAAATTATTAAAGATTTAAATAAAACAGAGAAGAAATTTGATTTAGTACTCAAAAGTCCATCTATTACTGAAGAAACAATGGGGTCCTATTTTAAAGACTATCTGTCTTATCTTAATTTTTTAAGCAGTAATAGCAGCCGAAATTTTTATATAAGTTTTAATACCAGACTTTTATCTTTAATTGAGGGTGAAACATTGATAAAAAAAACTAAAGATTTTCAGGCTGTTAAAGGATTTGTAACTAATCCAGTTTATCCTTATGATTTAGACTTTGAGAAATTTACTACCTTAAAAAATAAATATAATGGACGCTTTGAATTTTTAGCATCTGCTGATGACTTGTATTTTTTAAATCTTAACAAAGGGGTTAAAACAATTAGCAGATATATCAATTTACTGCCAGATTATTTTAAAAAAATAAATATAGAAGTGAAAAATAATAATTTAGATAATGCTAGAAAATATCAATTGATTTTAAATGATTTTATTAATACAAATAACAATTTTGGAGAAGGTTTGGCTTTAGAATACCTGCTATCAAGGTATTTAAACTTTGAATTTAGTTCTGAAAATAGCTTAACTAAAAGTGAGAAATTAATTTTGGAATCGGAATTCAAAAAAATAAATGATAGTTTTGTTGACAAAGTATAATTTTTTATGATATATTATGAATGACCGGTCAGTCATTAGAAATTTGACTTTAGGTTTGAACTAGGAGAAAGCGTGAAATATTTTCATAAATGATTTACTCAGTAAGCGACTTGTTACCCCTTGTTGTTCCTGCTGAGAAATCATTTCGGGGGGCACCGGTTTTCTCCTGGTTTACTTTTATTGCTGTTAATCTACCTTTTTTTAAAATGAAAAGGAGGTGAAAAAACACTTCGAAGATTTAAAAATATTTAAGGTAGAATAACATATACAGGATCTGAAAAAACAATTATTTAAGTTAAAAATAATAAGGAAACTAGGTCACTTATTGTTTTCTTAAATGAGAGTTGATCTCTCAGATCCAGAAATAGAAAAGAAAAATTCAAAAGAAAACAAAAGGAGTGTTAATTTTTATGAAAAAACTTACAATTACAATTGCTTTACTGTTAGTTGTAGCATTTGCTATGCCTACCTTTGCACAGTCATTCTCTGACGTGCCAAGTGATCACTGGGCATATGATGCAATCAACAAGCTGGTTGCTGCTGGTATCGTTGAAGGTTATCCTGATGGCGAATACAAAGGTGACCAGAACATGACTCGTTACGAAATGGCTGTTATGGTTAGCCGTGCTCTAGACAACATTGTTGCTGAGCAAGAAGCTATGGCTGAAGAAATGGACGCTATGGGTGAAGGTCTAACTACAGGTCAGGCTGAAGACGTAACTGCTATCGTTAAGTCCTTAATGGAAAAGAATACTCAGGACAGCTTAACTGATGCTCAGGCTGAAGAAGTAGCAGATATCGTTGATGCTTTAACATTTGAATTAAAAGCTGAACTTAAAGTATTAGGTGCCGACGTTGACGCTTTAGGTAAAGATATGGCTGAATTAGAAGCTAAAGTAGACGCTATGGACGTTCCACAGGATAAGATTGAGTTTGGTATGGATATTAAAACTCAGTTTGAAGTAGCTAATTATGGTGAAACTGATGTAGAAAAGAAAGCAGCATTAGATCTTTTATCTGATGGAGATGCGATAGATGAAGATTATCGTCCAGGTGAAGATCCAGATAAATTCCCATCTGAAAAAGCTTTCTTTCAGGAATATGATTTTAATATGAATGGTGCTCTGGGAGATGCTGAATTTAATTTGGCGGTTGATACAATTACAGATGTGTTTACAGAAGAAGATTATCCGTTAGATTTAACTACTTCTGAATCTGATTCTCCTGACTTTAAAATGGATTCTGCTTATCTAGAAGTTGCTTATGAAAACTTTGATTTCAAGCTGGGTGACCATGGTGATTTTGCAGTAGCTCCATATTTTAATGATGAAGAGGATCGTGAAGGTATTGAAATGACTACTTCATATATGGATACAAACATTAGAACATTTGTTTTGGGTTCTGATGCCAGTAGTGGAGATCCTGAAGATGATGAAGAATACTATGGGATTGAAGTTGGAAGAGATTTAGAATTCGGTACTTTAACTGGTAAGGCATATCATGTTAGAGATGCAGCAGTAGATTTCTTAGGAAATGCTTCAAATAAAAATGAAACTACTATTTTAGCTGCCCAGTTAGAAAATCTAATGATTGTTGATCAATTCAAATTGGGAGGGGAAGTTGCTTTTTCTTCCTGGGATGATGAAACAAACAATATAGATGATAATGATAGTTATATGGTATTGAATGGAGAATATTATGCAACTGATGCTTTAACTCTTGCTGGTAAAGTAGAAGTTGTTGGTGAAAACTTTGTCGGACCATATAATGATTTAGAGGAAGATAATAATTATAATTTATATAATTTAGGCGCGGAATATGTATTAAATAAAGATAATACAATCACCGGTGCTTATACATTAGTTGATTATGATCCAGGGGCAGAAGAAAAAAGTACTATTGAGTTAGGTCTTGAAAATGTAACTGGTAAATTCACTAATAATATTGGTGCAGAATTTACAATGAATGATGATTATACAGATGATTATGAAACTACACTTATCACTTTAGGTACTGAGTATATCTGGGATGAAACACTTACCCTTGGTGCAGAATTAGCTAATAAAACTAAGGATGAAGCTGGAACAGATGTAATCACTTATAATTACCTAACAGCTTTTGCTGATAAGGGATTAACTGAAAATGTGAGCTGGAAAACAGAAGCTATCTTTATTGATGGTACTGTAGGAGTGGGTTTTGAAGATGTTTATGGTAATCCATATACAACTGAAGAAGATGGACAAGCTACTGGCTTAACTACTTCTTTATCTGTAAGCTTCTAAAGAAAATCTATAATTGAAGATTAAAAAGGCCCGAGGAGATATCTCCTCGGGTTTTTTGAGTTTTATTATATTTCTTTATAAAATTGAATTTTAAAAGAGCAGGTAGAGATATTAATTATAAAAAAAGGAGTTTCCCCATTTTTTAAAATAGCAAAAACTTAAAGTTATCAACAGGCAAAATTGTGGATAAATTGTTCTTAGAAACTCTTAAAATAGATT
>NZ_QPJF01000041.1:0-15486 GCF_003337665.1 Halanaerobium sp. ST460_2HS_T2 | reverse complement strand
TTTTAACAAAGTTTTTGGTTATTTTCTGCATATTATCCCCCAGATTCAGTCAGTATTTATGTAAAGAAAGCTCTTGCTGTGCTATTGCGTATAACTTGCTTATTTGCGAATGAAATTTCATTAAAATCATTATTTTTGGATCTTCACGAATGTCATTTCGTTAAAATCTGTATATCTCTATAACTTATCAAAAGGATTAGTAATTTCAATTAGATTTTTATTGCTAACATGAGTGTAAATTTCTGTTGTTGTAGAACTCTTATGTCCCAGCAGATTTTGTATATACCTCAAATCAACTCCCTGCTCCAGCAAATGGGTAGCAAAAGAATGTCTCAACGAATGAATTCCGACCTCTTTATTAATTCCAGCTTGTCTGCAGGCGCGCTTAAAAATCTTCTGGGCACTCCGCTTTGACAGATGCTTATCCTTATCCTGACCAGGAAAAAGCCACTGAGCATCATATTTATGCACCTGAAAAGCTTTTAAATATAGTCTTAGTTTGTTTAAAGCACTTTTAGACAGCAGAGTATACCTATCTTTATACCCCTTCGCAGAACGGATATAAATCAACATTCTATTAGAATCAATATCAGAAATTTTTAATTTCACTACCTCACTTACTCTCAAACCAGCAGAATAAGTTAAAATTAAAATAAGCTGATGCTTTAGATTATCAACCGCTGAAATAATATCCTTAACCTCTGTCTTATTTAAAACTTTAGGTAATTTCTTTTTCTTTTTTGGCCGAAACAATTTATTATTAATTCCATCCAATTCCAAAATTAAATTATTAAAAGTTTTGAAAGCACTGATAAACTGGTTGGCATACGAATGCGTATTATTTAATTCTTCCAGTAAATATAATACATAATCATTAACATCAGACATTTCTATTCTAAATAGATCTTTTTTAATATATTTAATAAATGACTTATTGTGATTTAAATATGCTTTAATTGAACTTTGAGAATAACCTTTTAACTTCAACTTCTTTTCAAATTGTGGTAAATAATAAGAATTAAAATAATTTGCTATTAATTCTGGCGCAGTAAAATCTTTTATTCTTGACTCAAAAAGTAGATATTTATGCTTAAACATTTCTAAAAACAGGGCCAAATTGCTGTAATTATTTTCAAAAGTCCAGTACTTTCTTTTTGGATTCCAGCGGCTACCAGGGATTGTATTCATTTTTCTAATTACAACTTCATCATAATCAAAACGTACACAAATCAGATTTTTGTCTTGATTTAGCGTTAATCTCATTTAATAGATAAGCTCCTATCTCTTATTAGTTTCCATATTCTTATATTTCTTTATCTGGCTTATTTTTCCTTTATTTTTATAAATTTATTTTTTAGTTGTTATTTTAAGCTGTACAAAATTTAATATTGATAAGGCCAGAAAAGAAAGTGAAAGTATAAGATAAAAAAATGCTTGTTCTGCACTGAAATTAACATTGTATAATGGTCGCAAAAAACTACCAATGGCAACAGAAAAAAGCAAAGTAAAAGCTTTAAAAAAAAGAGCTGGAGCCAACAAATAACCAATAATTTTATCCTTTATTAAAATTAGAGCTGTAATTATCATGGCAGGCAGCACAAAAATCAGGTCGAGAATGTAGATTGAAAAGGTAAATTCTTTCTTTTCTCCTGCTGCCATTAACGGTAAAAGCTGACTTGACCAGAGAAAACAAAAAAGTAGGGGAATTAAAATTAAAAAGGTAATTGTAAGATATTTAAGGTATTTATTCAGTTTCAATTCTTTAAAATAGCTTTTATCATAATTGGTCAGAGTCACTACTATTGACCAGAAAGAAAGTGAGCTCAGTAAAAGATAGAATAAATAAAATGAGTTATAGATCTGTTCTATTGCATAAATGCTGTAGGCATAAAATATATAGGCTAAAAAACTTAAAGCAATTATTTGAGGTTTAATTGCTGTCTTTGTAACCTTAAGGGCAATATAGATCAACAGAATACTTATGATAAACGTAATCAAATCCTGAGAAACAACCCCCGGTAGTATTTCCTTGCTGATAACTTTAGAATAGATATCCTGATTAATCAGACCAGTTAAAGAAACTAGAAGTGATAAAATTGCAGTTATAAGCCACAATTTTTTATTTAATTCCAGATTCTTAATCATTAAGCTTCCTCCTTTTGATAAGGCCTATCTTTCATTCTACTGTAGACACCGTTCCTTAAAGCCTGAAAACGCCAGGTAAAATTACCAACTAAAGTATAAAGCCATTTCTGAGAAATCATAGGTTTAGAAGTTTTTTCAACTACAAAATCTGATAACTGATGGTTCCTCACAATATCATCTGCTGCCTGATCAAGACCTGCAACTAAATCTTTAGCCATTCCTCCCATTTCTGAAAGAGATTTACCGCTAACTGCACCTCCCATGCCAACTGCAATTCCACCTAGATATTTAAGTTTAGCCTCCCTGGCAAATTCCTGATAAATTTTAAGTGCCGTCTTATTCTGTTCGGCTTCTGGAAAACCACAATTAACTACTGCAATAAAACTCTGATTTTTTGCAGACTTAATGTCATCAAAATATAAGGTTTTTCTTTTCTCAGCAATTAGTCTTAAAGCTTTTATTACTTTTGCCGGCAGAGTATCAACATAAAGTGGAGCCGCGAGGATTATAAAATCTGCTTCCTCAATTTTGTCTAAAAACATAATTCTTTTAGCTTCAGTTGCTATTTCAGAATGAAGATGTACCTTTTCAGTCATAATATCATATTCTTCAATTTTCGAAAGCAGATAAGTCCCCAGACTGGCAGATGAACTTTCCATACCTTTAGGACTCCCAATTAATAAAATAGCCTTTTTAATTGTCATTACTTTCACCTACTTTTTCGGAAAATTTCTTTATAATATCTTTAAGCTTTAAACTGTCAAAATCAGCTGCATTAAAAACTTCAACTTCAGAAGCTGGGGAATGAAAATTGAGGCTGTTTCTTGTTACCAGTTCTTTAAAGATTTTACGCTGAAATTGGCTGGTTTCTTTCATTATTCCAACAGCTAAAAGTGAGGGATACTTTGGATAACGTTTTTTATGATGAATTTCTCCTTTTACTTTCTTAAAATAAGGAGAAATAAGTGGAATCATTCTGTCCAGTGCTTTTTTCAGCTGATAAGAGTAGCTGCCAAAAACCACTGGAGTCAAAAAAATTAAAAGGTCAGAATTGATTAGCTCAGCTGCAACCTCTCTACCATAGTCATTAATTATACAGATTCCAGGTGTTTTAACCCAGCACTTAAAACAACCCAGACAATCAGCAATCTCTTTTTCTTTTAATAGAATCTCTTTAACTTCAAAATCTTTAAACAGAAGCTCTTTTCTGATCTCTTTTGAAACCTGATCCAAAGAAATGTCATTCAGTTCTTCACCATTTAAAATTAATGCTTTCATTATTTTCTCCTTTTAAATGCCTAAAATCAATAAATTATTAACTATTCTTCTCGTTTTTCCAACCAGTTAACAGCAAAATCTACCATTTCTTTCTGATTAAATAATTTTGCTTCTGCCAGTCCCACCTTTGCTCTACTATATTTATATTTTGACTCATACTCTTTTCCAATTACAGTAAATAAATCATCATTAAATTCAATGTCCTGATATGTTGTCCATACATTTTCCCCATCTTTTAAGATTGAAGAACCAAATATTTTAATTTTAAGATCATGTTCTGCCCGGTATTCTGCCAGGTGTAATGAGGTATTGCTGTCATGACCGACTCCAATTAAAAGTATCTTACCTTCTCTTTCATAAATTCTGGCCAGGGGCGAATTATCTCCCAGAGCATAATCCAGCTTATGATCTGCCGTGATATTTTCTGCTTCCTTTCCCCAGGCTGAAAATGAAAGACAGGGGTGATCACTTCTTAAGACATCTGGAAATTTACGGAAGATTTCTGGTGTCAAACCAAGTCCTCGGGTGGGAGTTATTTCTGGCCTGTAAGCAGGCATTTCATTTCTAATTATCTGATACCACTCCTCAGGTACAGGAGGATTTCCCCAGTATTTTGGTTCTGAGTAATCACCACTATGGGCAGGCATTATAAGAGTTCCTGCATCAGTAACAGCTTCCTGCAGAGCTTCAATTAAAGCTACCGCTCCTCCACAGACCCAGCCAAGTTTACTGAGGGCGGAATGGACAATTACTATCTCCCCTTCTAAATTAAGCTTTTTTAGATCTTTGACCAAAGAATTTTTTGTTATTGGCCTGTCGGTCTTTTCAATAATTTCTTTTTCTTTCATTTTTATTCCCTCCAATTATTTAATTAATCCACCGTGAATTATTTATTCTTGCCTTTAATAAAAAATTAGTCTTTTAACTTTATCCAACTAATCATTCTGTCAAACTTAAAGCCAAGTGAATAAAATAACTTTTTTGCCTTTGAATTATTCGGTTCTACATTTAAAAAGATATTACGTTTATTACTTCTTTTATCTCTAATTAACTGCTCCATAATCAGGTGGGCCAAACCTTTTTTCCGAAAAGATTTTCTGACATGAATAAAACCTAATGCGCCATCATCATGAGTCAAACCCCAGCCAGCAAGTTCATCTGCAAGAAAAATCCCAATTGAACAGTCTGCAGCAATCCGTTCTTTAATATATGCTTTTGAAGTAAATTGTTGGTAGTGAGAGTGGGAAAAGATAAAATCGGTATCTTCAGCTTTAAGCTCCCTGATTTTAAAGTCTTTTTCCATAAATTTTTTGTTTCCACTAAGGCTGTTATTATTACTTACTACAATTTTTTCAGGCAGTATTAGTCTTTCAGTCTTCAATTCCCATTCAATTTTTCTTTGCTGATCGATAATCGGAAGCATCCACTCTTCTAAAGAAGCAAAATAAAGTGTCTGATATTGAAATTTTCCCAATAATTCTTTTAAATCTTTTTCACATTCGACCGCCGGATAGCACCATAAGTGGTCTGTTTTGACAGTAATCAAAAGTGAGTCCCCAGCTTGAAAACTGCTTTCTATCCCATAGTTTTCTATAACTCCAATCAAACTTATATATTTATTTTTACTTTTACTTAACTGCCTTATTATTTGTTTTTGATTCATCTTGCACTCCTATCATTATATTAATTATAGTACCTAATAAATTTCAATTGACTAATTTTTAAACTCTTTCATTTTTATAAAAACGGCTTAAAATCGCCCCCAGAATTCCTACCAGCCCAATCATCCAGAAGCCCATTTTCAATCCAGCAAAATCACTTATCGTGCCAACAAAAATTGGTCCGATAAACATTCCCAATCCGTAAATTGCCTGAAAAAAACCCATCGCGGTTCCCCTTTTGTTTGCTTCTACATTTTTGATGCTCAGTCCCATTAAGACAGGAAAAATCATTCCCTGAGCAAAGCCATTTAGCATCTGGTTAAAATATAATATGTAGAGATGATCAATAAAAGGTACCATTAAACAGGAAAATGCTAGTAAGATAAATCCAATTGTTACTGTAGTCTTTTCGCCAAGTCGCTGACTGAAATAGCTGCCGCTTAGATAGGAAGAAAGAATCCCCGGAATTGTTGTGATAGTGGTCAATAGTCCTAAATGGAAACTTGTTGCTCCTAAATTTTTAGCTGCTACCGGAATAAAGCCAAAAGTGGTAGAATGAGCAATCATCATCATTAAAATTGCCAAAAATGAAACTGTCAATAGACTTTTATTTCTGGCAACCTTCAAGATTTCGCGAAAAGTAATTGCCCTGTGATCGATATCTTTCTTTTCATCCACACTGAGACTTAAAATAAAACCTATTACTGCCCCAGCTGCTGCCAGTAAAAATGGAAACTGCTGACCCAGGGCCTGAGCAATTATTCCTCCTAAAAGCATACCCGCGACCTGACCGGATTTATTAGATGCATTAATTAGACCAATAGCATGGGCAGTATCATCCTTTTTAAAATAAGAAGAGAATAAGACTGTAAAACTAACCCAGGTAGCTGCAGAAGCTCCTGCAAGTGAACGAAAAACCAAAATTAAAGCTGGAGTCTCAGCAAACCACATCCCGGTAGTACTAATTAGACTGAGCAGAATTCCGATATTTACAAAAATCTTTTTTCTATTAATCCTATCAGAATAAATACCCAGCGGAATTCGAATTAACATCTGTGTAAAACCATATGAACCTAAAATCAAACCAATCATCTTATGTGAGGCACCAAGTGATTCTATGTAGGGAGAAAAAGTTGGAATATAGGCATACATGGAAAACCAGTAAAAAGCTGTGACAAAAATAAATAAACGTATATTATTCTTTTCTTTAGACATTTAAAACCCTCTCATTTCTATATATATTGGTTAATCTGATAAATAATTTATGTACAGTAAATATACTTCGTGATAGATAAATATATTCCTTCATTAAAAAAGCAGACCAGTAATTTTACCGGTCTGCCTAAAAAATGTTTTTTTTAATAATACTTAATTGTTATAATTTTTAAATCTAAATTCTCCATTTACAAAATCAACTTCTACTGTATCTCCTTCTTTAATCTTTTCCTCCAGTAGGAGCATGGCAAGCTCATCTTTAATCTGATTTTGAATAACTCTTCTCAACGGACGAGCACCATAAGCGGGATCAAATCCAAGTTCTAAGAGCTCTTCTTTAGCCGCTCTAGTTAAATCTATTTCAATATCCTGTTCAGATAGGTTATCTTGCAGATATGAAACCTGAATATCAATAATTTTAAAGATATCATTTTTGCTTAAGGAATGGAAAATAATTTTTTCGTCAATTCTGTTTAAAAATTCAGGTCTAAACTGTCCCTTTAGGGCTTCATCAATTTCTTCTTTAATCTTTGCTTCATCATCTAAATCCTGAATATACTGGGAACCGACATTGGAAGTCATAATAATAACTGTATTTCTAAAGTCAACTTCCTTACCCTGACTGTCTGTTAAAACACCATCATCAAGAATCTGCAGCAGGATATTAAATACATCCGGATGAGCTTTTTCTATCTCATCAAATAAAATCACAGAATAAGGATTGCGTCTAACTTTTTCTGTTAGCTGTCCACCTTCCTCAAAACCGACATAACCGGGGGGTGAACCAATCAGTTTAGAAACTGCATGGCGTTCCATATATTCTGACATATCGATTCTGGTTAGAGACCGCTCATCATCAAAAAGATAAGCTGCCAGTGTCTTAGCCAGCTCCGTCTTACCGACTCCAGTTGGTCCCATAAACATAAATGAAGCCAGTGGTCGATCTGCATCCTGGAGACCTGTGCGAGAGCGACGAATTGCATTACTTACTGCCTTAACTGCATCGTGCTGACCAACAACTCTTTTTTCTAACTCATCTTCTAAGTTAATCAGCTTTTCTTTTTCTGCTTCCATCAGCTTCTGCAGTGGAATATCGGTCCAGAGAGATACAATTTCCGCAATATCTTCTTCTGTTACCTCTTCTTTAACCAGATGATTGGCATCTTTTTGAGATTCTTCTACCCTCTTACTTACCTCTGCCAGTTCTTTACGAAGCTCATTCAGTTCACCATAGCGAAGACGGGCTGCTTCCTCATAATTGGCCTCTCTTTCGGCAGCTTCAGCTCGATATTCAATCTGATCTATTTTTTCTTTCAATTCCTGCATTTTAGCCAGCTGATCTTTTTCATTTTTCCATTTTAAGCGCAGGGGATCACGCCGATCCTTTAATTCCTGCAGCTTTTCTTCGATTTCGTGGAGTCTTTCCCGGGCCTCTTCAGTATCTTCATTTTTTAAGGCCTCTCTTTCTGTTTCCAGGCGCCTTACTTTACGGTCAAGTTCATCAATTTCTAAAGGCATAGAATCAATTTCAATTCTAATTTTCGAAGCCGCCTCATCAATTAAGTCAATTGCCTTATCAGGTAGAAACCTTTCAGTTAGATAGCGGTCAGAAAGTTTAGCGGCAGCTACAATTGCATTATCAGTAATTTTTATTCCATGGTGAATCTCATATTTTTCTTTTAAACCTCTTAAGATTGAAACTGTGTCATCGATATCAGGCTCCGAAACCTGAACCGGCTGGAATCTGCGCTCTAAAGCCGCATCCTTTTCGATATGCTTTTTGTACTCTGCTAAAGTAGTTGCTCCTACACAGTGTAGTTCACCGCGTGCCAGAGCTGGTTTTAAGAGGTTAGCTGCATCCATTGATCCTTCTGTAGCTCCTGCTCCAACTAAAGTATGCATTTCATCAATAAAGAGTATAATCTGGCCTTCGGCTTTTTTAATCTCTTTTAAAACTGATTTCAATCTTTCTTCAAATTCACCTCTAAATTTGGTTCCTGCAACTAAGGAACCCATATCGAGAGAAATAACTTTTTTATTTTTTAAACCCTCTGGAACATCACCATTAATTATTCTCTGAGCCAAACCTTCTACAATTGCCGTTTTACCTACACCTGGTTCGCCAATTAAAACCGGATTGTTTTTGCGGCGGCGAGATAGAACCTGCATAACTCTCCTAATTAAATTATCACGGCCGATAACCGGATCAAGTTTTCCGTCTTTTGCCTGTTCTGTAATATCAATTGTATATTTTTCTAAAACGTTAAAACCCTCTTCTCCCTGCTGGGAATCGATTTTGCTGCCTCCCCGCATTTCCTGAATGATTTGTTTAAGATCATTATAGTTTAAATTTTTCTCGTAAAGCATCTTTCCTAATTCAGTTTTGCGATCTCTTAAAATAGCAAGTAAAAAATGTTCAGTTGATATATATTGATCATCTAAAGCATCTGCCTGTTTTTCAGCTTCTCGCATAATATCATTGAGCTGATGAGACATGTATGCCTGTCCGCTCTGTTCTGAATAAACCTGTGGTAATTTTTTGAGCAGTTTTTCGTTTTCTGTCTTAAGTTCTGGCAGATTTGCTTCTGCCTTCTGCAGTAGTGGGATGACTATTCCATCATCCTGATTTAATAAGGCTTTAAATAGATGGGAAGGAAAGATTTCTTGATGCTGATAATCCTGAGCAACATTTTGTGCTTCTACCAGGCTCTGCTGTGCTTTCCGTGTAAATTTTTCCATATCCATTTTTATCTTCCTCCTTTAATACAATTTATCCAATTTTAATTTATTATCTAGTTTAATTATAGTACAAAGGTCAGAGAAGGTCAAGTAGTAAAAAAAGGATTTTAAAGTTTTTAATTGAATAAATAATGTAAGGGTACCAGGCACCCAGTACCAATAAATGAAAGGAAGTGATTAAAATTTCTCAACTTGATTTTTTACAGGCTTTAAATAAATTTAAAAAATATCTTGATGTGGAAAAGGGATACTCTAAGCTGACAATTAAGGAGTATGATAGTGATCTACACCAATTACATAAATATCTACGAGAAGAACTTGATTTTAAGGAAGGTTTTAGACCAGATGAGGTTGATCGACTTGATATTTCGGAATTTCTGGCTGATGCAGTAATTATTAATGATAATAAAGCGGTTACCAGAAATCGAAAACTTTTTGCTGTCCGCTCTTTTTATAAATATCTACTCCACTATGGGATTGTGACTAAAAATCCAGCAGAAGCAATAGAAAGCAGTAAAACTGATAACCGGCTGGAACCAATTTATTTAAAGCTTAAGGAGGCACAGAAATTTATCAGTGCCATCGAAGAACATGGTGGAATTAACCGATTACGTGATCTGGCCATAGTTAAACTCTTCCTTTATGCTGGACTCCGGATTTCAGAATTGGTTAATTTAGATTTTGATAATATTGATTTTGAAGATGCTTCGATCAAGTTTTATGGTAAGGGAAAAAAGGAGCGCTATGTACCGCTGCATAATGATGTAATCTTAGCAATCAGACGCTATATGAGAGAAAGAAATTCGATTAAAATTAAAGATAGTGATGCCCGACAGGCTGTTTTTATCTCTCGTCACGGCAGGAGAATCAGTCCCAGAACAATTCAACTTTTTGTCAAAAAATATGCAAAAAATGCTGGTTTGAGTAGAGCTGAAAAAATAACTCCCCACAAACTCCGCCATACTTTTGCTTCTACTCTTTATCGGCAGACTAAGGATATTAAAGTCCTGCAGGATCTTTTAGGTCATGCCAATCTGTCTACAACTCAGATTTATACTCATGTCGATACCGAAGAAAAGAAAAATGCCATTGACGAAATGCCGGATTTTTAAAGCTTAATAAAATAAAGAGACGCAAAAAACGGGAACCTGAAAAATTAATCCAGGTTCCCGGTATCATCTAACAAAACATTAAATTATTTTTTTTAGCTTCTCTAGCAGCTGATCTATCTCATCTTTAGTAATATTTAAAGCCGGTAAAAAACGAATCACCTTGCCTTTAACAATATTCAGCAGAATTCCTTCTGCCTGAGCTTTAGCTCTCAAGTCAGGTATTTCTTCATTTAATTCAATTCCCAGCATTAAGCCAATTCCTCTAACCTCTTTTATTTTTTCAGATTTCAGTTCTTTTAATTTTTTTAAAAAGTATTCTCCTCTTTCTGCAATAGAATCCTGCATACTCTCTAATTTTTCCATTACAACTCTGGCTCCTCGTAAAGCAAGTGGATTAGGAGCAAAAGTTGAGCCATGATCACCGGGTTCTAAAACCCCTGTCATTTCTCCTTTCATGACTACTCCACCTAACGGAAGACCTCCACCAAGTGCTTTGGCAACAGTAATTAAATCAGGACTTAAATCAAAATTCTGATATGAATATTTTTCTGCTGTCCTGTACAGTCCGGCCTGAACTTCATCTACAGCTAGAATCCAGTTATTTTGATCAATTAATTGATTTAATTCAGCTACAAATTCTTCAGAAGCAGGCTGGACACCACCTGATCCCTGCAGAGGTTCAAAGAAAACAGCTTTGATATCAGGATTATTGGCTGCGGCTTCTCTTAGACTTTCTATATCATTGAACTCAGCTTCGATTGTATCTGGCAGCAGTGGTTTAAACTGATCCCTAATACCGGGGAAACCATTAACCGAAAGAGCTCCCAGACTTCTGCCGTGAAAGGAATTGCTGAAAAATAAAATTTTACCTGCTCCAATTTTCTTTTTGATAATTTTTAAAGCAAGTTCTGTTGCCTCAGTTCCAGAATTAACAAAAAAGACTTTATCTCCTGGATCACTAATTAACTCAGCCACTGTTTCGGTATCCTGATCCAAAAAGTAATTTGATGTATGTGCATATTTATGCAGTTTATCACTAATTGCATGTACTACCTCCGGATGGCTGTGGCCCAGGGCCAGCACTCCAATCCCGGAAAATGTATCAAAATATTTATTACCATCCGTATCGAAAATATATACTCCTTCTGCCTTCTCAATTGTAAAATCATAACTATTATAAAGTTCTAAATAACGCATTTTAATACACCCTTTTTAAAATTATTTGGGGAAAATTTAATTCCTGCCTGTTTTAAAAGCTGGCCAGAATAAAAATCCAGCCAGCTTAAAATTTATTTTTTTAAATTTTATTTTAAAGCTGACGCAGACTGGCCATTACCTCAGTTTTCTGTTTTGTCTGGTCATCTACATCTTTAATCTTTTTAGCAGGAGCACCAGCATAGACAGCACCTGCAGGTACATCATCAATTACTATTGAGCCGGCAGCAATTACAGCACCTTCACCAATCTGAACTCCTTCTAAAACAACTGCATTGGCACCGATTAAAACATTATCTTTCACAACTACCGGATCAGCACTCGGAGGTTCAATAACTCCAGCCAGTACAGTTCCTGCCCCAATATGGCAGTTATCACCAACAGTTGCTCTACCTCCCAGCACTGTATTCATATCAATCATTGTATTCTTGCCAATTTGGGCCCCAATATTAATTACAGCTCCCATCATTAAGACACAGCCATCACCAATTTCAACCTGATCACGAATATGAACACCAGGCTCAATCCGGCAGTTATACTGACTGTAATCAGCTAAAGGAATAGCAGAATTTAGTCTATCCATCTCAATTCTAGACTGGGTTAATTTATCGTCCAGTTCTTTTTTTAAGGCTTCTGCCTCTTTCAACTCACAGAAAACAACTCCAGAACTGTCATCTCCATAATATTCGTAAGTACTTAGGGAATCTTTTAATTCTTTACCTTTAATATAAAACCTAACGGGTGTTTTTTTAGTAGAATTTGAAATATAATCAATTAAATCATAAGAATTCATTTTTTGGCCTCCAATTATATTTTATTTGATAACTTCCACAATTATTTTATTTTAATTATTATTTTAAAATCTCAGAAAAGCTATAAAATCCAGGTTCTAAATCCAGAATTTTTTCTGCACTTAACAGCACTCCCTGAGTAAAAGCTTTTCTTGAGTAAGCTCTATGCTTTAAGGTCAGAACTTCACCTATACTGGCAAAGTCAACTTCATGTTCTCCAAATTCTGAACCCAGTCTTTTGGAGTGCATTTCAACATCCCTCTCCAGAAGATCTCCCAACATTATTGCTGTTCCAGATGGTTTATCTTTTTTAAAACGATGGTGAGTTTCGGAAATTTCAATATCCCAATCCCGGTCTACATACTTATTAACTTTTTTGATTAATTCAGATAGAATATTAATTCCAATCGAAAAATTAAAGCTCTGAATTACTGCTACTTTTTCTGCCAGCTCATCTAATTTAGCAAAGTCAGCTTCGTCAAGTCCTGTTGTCCCAATAACCAGAGGTACCTCTTTTTCCTTAATCACTCTAACTGTATCAGCAAAGGCTTCTTTTAAAGAAAAATCAATCACTACTTCTGGCTTCTCAATTTCTTTTTCACCATTTTCATCCATCTGATAGACTAACTCATGGCCAGCTTCAGAAAACAATTCTTCTATCGCCTGACCCATTCTGCCTGAATAACCTATAATTCCGTACTTCATACTATATCAAGCTCCTCCATTTCAGTTAAAATTAATTTTTGATGTTCTTTATTTAAATTAACCAGAGGTCGACGCAAATTATTATTTGACAGACCAATCTGCTGCATAGCAAACTTAATTGGAATTGGATTTACATCAACAAAAATTAAGCGCATCAATTTTAAGTATTTATAATGTAAATCTCTGGCTGACTGATAATCGTTAGCTAAAATATAGGAAGTAATTTTTTTCATTACCCCCGGCAGCAGATTAGAAAATACGGAGATAACACCACTTCCACCTGACATCATTAAGGGAAGTGCCTGATCATCATTACCCGATAGTATAATTTTATTTTCTCTGGTAAGTTTAATTACATTTAAAATCTGACTCATATCCCCACTGGCTTCTTTGATAGCCACAATATTGTCCTGCATTTTCGACATTTTTTGAAAAGTTTCTGGCTCAATATTGACTCCAGTTCTGGAAGGTACATTATAGGCAATTATTGGCAGCTCAGTTTTTCTGGCAACATAAGTATAGTGGTCAACTAAACCCTGCTGGCTTGTTTTATTATAATAAGGAGTAACTATTAAAACTCCATCTGCTCCCTGTTCTGCTGCCAGCTCATTCATTTCTATAACTTTGGAAGTATCATTAGTTCCAGTGCCCACAATTACCGGAATCTCACCATCAGCCTTACTGACAGCCATTTCAGTAAGTAATTTTCTTTCTTCTAAATGAACAGTTGGAGATTCACCGGTTGTGCCCAGGACCACCAGAGCATCAATCTCATTTTCTAATTGGTGATCCAAAATTTTCTCAAACATTTTATAATCCACTTCACCATTTTCTTTAAAAGGAGTAATTAAAGCAGTACCAACACCCTTAAACATATTAATAGCCTCCTATTACAGTATTTGTGTAATCTTCAAAAGTCTCATCACGCCTGATCTGTTTAATATCGCCATCAATTGTATATAAAAATTCTCCATTTCTGAGCATTCCATTATAATTAAAACCCATTGCATGCCCATGGGCCCCTGTGTCATGAACAACCAGCAGATCCCCTAATTTACTTTCGGGAAGTTTACGGTCAATAGCAAATTTATCATTATTTTCACAGAGGGAGCCGATAACATCATATTCGATCATTTTCTTTTTTCCACGTACCTCTGCATCAAGGTTGGTTATATGATGATAACTTCTATACATTGCAGGTCTCATTAAATCTGACATTGAAGCATCTACTCCCAGATATTTTTTGTATGTTTCTTTTTCTTTGATTACTCTGGTCACTAAATAACCTGACTCTCCTGTAATATAGCGGCCAGATTCCATAAATATTTTAGGCTGCAGTCCGTTTTCTCTTAAAATTTTATCATACGATTCATTGACTGCACCTGCAATTGCTTCAACATCAACCTCTGTCTCAGATTGATAGGGAATTCCAATTCCGCCTCCAATATTAATAAAATCGATTTTAATTTGATATTCCTCAATTATTTCTCTGGCAAAGTTAAAAAGCATTTCTGTATATTCACCAAAAATTTGAGGATCATTTTCATTCGAAACAACCATTGTATGCAGTCCAATTGATTTAATTCCCTGTTCAACTAAAAAAGCAATCGCTTCTTTAATCTGCCCTGCAGTAGAACCAAATTTGGATTCCTTAGAATCCCCCATAATTTCATTTTCAATTGATCCTGGATTTAATCTAAAACAGATATTCTCAGGTATTATTTCTGCCTCCAAAAGTTCATAAATATCTGCTGCCCAGTCAATATTAATAATACAACCACGTTTAACTGCATATTGATAGGCGTCAAGAGTGGTCAGATTAGAAGTAAACATTATCTCTTCCCCGCTGAAGCCAGCCATTTCTGCCAGCTTAATCTCAGAAACCGTAGCAGCATCAACACCACAATTATTTTCCTGCATTATTTTTAAAATATGTGGATTTGGATTGGCTTTAATAGCAAAATATTCTTTAAAATCAACCCAGTCAAAAGAAGAAATCAAATTATTTAAACGGTCAACAATTGTCTTTTCATCATAAATATGAAAAGGCGTTCCATATTCTTTAACAATTTCTCTAATTTTTAATTCAGGTATAGTTATTGTTTTCATAAATCTACTCCATTTTTAAATTATTGTCTAAAATTATTTTATCATAATTCAATGTCAAAATAAAAAATATCTATAGATAACAAAAACTCAGCGAAATCGCTGAGTTAAATACTTAATCAGAGAAATCACCTCTTCCATCTTTTGAGATAGCTCAACATTAAAAGCCTGGAAAACTTTTAATGACAGTTCTGCATATATTATATACAGACCCAGCAAACAGCCATTAAACCCTGACTGAAAACTTCGGCAAATTTGCCTTTCCTCTGCTGCAGCGGTTTAAGCCTTAAGCAAGCAGATTACTGATCAAAATTTGCGCCTCTACCTCATTAGAACAATGAGGCATTTTCCTATTAAAATTTATTATCTTTTTACTTTGTTTAAGTATATATAATTGAAGAAAAGTTGTCAAGAAATAACTGATAAAGACTTTCCCCATTTTTTAAAATAGCAAAAACTATCCGTACTGTCACAAGGGTAAAGAAAGCCTTAAATTCTTTTGTGATCGACGTTTTTTGT
>NZ_QPJF01000040.1:0-15854 GCF_003337665.1 Halanaerobium sp. ST460_2HS_T2 | reverse complement strand
CCCGGAGAAAGTAGGTTCACATCATCATGCGATAACCAAACCCTTTCTCTCGATCTTATTAGCTGCAGTGACATTGTCATAATGTCAGATAACGTTCCTGGGATTTGCGCTCGTGCCTGGTTCCATAGGAACTGGCGTAAAGCTTGCTTTTTCATATCCGTTATTGGTTAAATTGCAAGCTTTATGACAGAAGGCATGGCGCCAATCCCATGTTATCTGAAGTATGAGCTTATTCCACTATATCTTCCATACCAATTTCTTTAAATGTATAAAAATCAATTTTAATCATCATATCAAAATTATTTACTAAATCATTTATCCTTTTAAATATATTTGTTTTATAATTATCACTAAAATTTCCAACAATAACGTACCTAAGTTCTACCTCTCTTTTGTTTTTTATTTTATATTGGTTTAAAACATTTATTTGATTCATTATTGATTTTTCTATATAACTATAAGGAAGCCTTCCAGATCTACTACTTTTTATTTCAAAAATCACTAATCTTCCTTTACTTTCCATTAAACCATCAATCTCTAATGCTGAACCATTAATAACCATTCTTACATTTCTTTTAATAAAACTATTATATTTTTTCTCTAAAAATCTAAATGTATATTCCTCAACTAAAAATGCATAATGATATGGTTTTAAACCTGCTTCTTTGAAAGGTGAATTAACAAATAGAGTTCCTCCAATAGAATCCATACCTTCTTGCTGTATGTTTTCTTCTTCCCCATTTTCTTTATGTTCTTCGTCATCAATTTCATCATATTCTTTACTTTTTTGTTCTTCAACTTCTCTGTTAGACATAATTTCTAAATCTAAACGATGTTTTTCAAAATCAAAATATTTATTGTCACCTCTAATTATAGCAGCAATTATTTGTAAAAATTCTAATTTAGTTATTGTTGTCCCAATTATAAAAATAGCAGCGAAATAACACCAAGCGTTATTTGCCAAAATACTTAAGGTAATTACTGTTAATATTCCACCTATTCTTAACATATGGTTTCTTGTTTTATTTTTTATGGATAAAATTATAATTATTACACTTGAAACCATAGTTATAACAGTTAAAATTTGTTTGTAATTATTAAAAAAAACATTCAAAATATCACCTTCTTTTTGACTTTGCTCATATTTCAGATAACGTTACTGGGATTCGCGGTGTGCCCGATGTCCACAGACCTGGTGCAAAGTTTGCCATCATACTCGTAATTGTTTAATAGCAAGCTTTGTGCCAGAGGGCATGCCGCTAATCTCATGTTATCTGTCTGTTATGACAATATCGACTCTACTGCTTATCATTTATCTTCAAAACTCCGAACCTCTATCTTCTTTTTTGCCATGGTTTTCCCGCAAAAAACTTAACCATCAGTCGGAAGTTTTGAAGATGATGCGATAACTTTTCATAAAATTGATCATGCTCTCCCGCAGCTCAATTAGTTTCGTTAATACCTAGCAGTTTCTATTTACTTTCCCCGGAGAAAGTATATTCACATCATCATGCGATGCCCAAACCCTTTCTCTCGGTCTTATTAGCTGCAGTGAGATTGTCATAATGTCAGATAACGTTACTGGGATTCGCGGTGTGCCCGATGTCCACAGACCTGGTGCAAAGTTTGCCATCATACTCGAGATTGTTTAATAGCAAGCTTTGTGCCAGAGGGCATGCCGCTAATCTCATGTTATCTGTCTGTTATAGCAACATCGACTCTATTAATTCTCATTTATCTCCAAAACTCCGAACCTCTATCTTCTTTTTTGCCATGGTCTTCCCGCAAAAAACTTAACCATCAGGCGGAAGTTTTGGAGGTAATGCGATAGCCTCCCATAAAATTTATCATGCTTCCCATTTACGCACCCAGATTCGTTAATACCTTGCAGTTTCTATTTACTTTCCCCGGAGAAAGTATATTCACATCATCTGGCGATAACCCAACCCTTTTTCTTGGTCTTATTAGCTGCAGTAATATTTGCTATAATGTCAGATAACGTTCCTGGGATTTGCGCTCGTGCCTGGTTCCGCAGGAACTGGCGTAAAGCTTGCTTTTTCATATCCGTTATTGGTCAGCCTGCAAGCTTTATGACAGAAGGCATGGCGCTAATCTCATGTTATACGATGTAATAACTTGCCGCGTAAAAATTTTTTCTCTACTTCAACTTAATAAAATATCAATATTCTTCCTTAACCAGCAAATAGGTTCATCAACTATGTACTATATTAAATCTTCACGAAGTGCGTGAAGATCAATCAGTGACTAATTTATTTTCTGATATATGTAAATAATTTTGTGAATTATAATTGCCCAAGCCCATTGTTAACGCCGCTGGAGACTTACAATAATTATTTCCTTCATTTGCAGGAGTTAGTTCATGCCAGTTAGCGATGATCCAACCCTTCTTTTATCTCTTTCTCTTATTTGCCGATGTTCAGTTATTATTTCGTATAACGTTACTGGGATTTGCGCTCGTGCCTGATTCCGTCAGGAACTGGCGTAAAGCTTGCTTTTTCATATCCGTGATTGGTTAGTCTGCAAGCTTTATGACAGAAGGCATGACGCCAATCCCATGTTATACGACTGTTAAACGACAGCTCTTTTAATTTCTTATAATTTATTATTTTGATTCTCTTAATAAATATACTCATTAACTCTTAAACATACTCATTTAAAGCTCTAATGAGTATGTTTAATTGAATTAATTGTTCTTTTATTTCAAAATTAATAGATCTTCACGAAATAAAGTTCATAATATTTTTATCAACCTCAATAATTGCAAATAAATATTATCAGAAGTTGCAAATTAAAATTGAGACTGACCCCATTTTTATGAACAAATATTATTGCAGAATAAAAATCTATTAATTTAGTTTTACTTGCAGAAATCGATTTATTATTAATATACTTCATGTAAAAGAAAAAAATACCTGCATAGTAACAGGTTTAATTATTATTTCTCTTTTTTTATTTTTTAAAGCGCATCTTGTCAATCCATCTCGATACTTCTACGACTAAAGATACTGAGTTAGCCTAATGTCACGAACGTGACTGTTAGGCGGATAAATCTTTTCTTTTTAATTAAATTATTACTCTTTGCTGCAATAATTATCATTGATGCTTTGAATTTACAATCTTCACGAAACTTACTTCATAAAGATTTACAGCAGAATATTTTTAATGCTCAATAACTTTTTACACTTTTCATTCATTAAAACTTTACACCTCAGATTTTTCAAAAGCGATCTGATTATGAATTATTTTGATCTAAACCATAAGATCTAAAATTATTAATTTAATTTTTATTTATGCTCTTGAATTACCTGAGAGGGTTTTACAAATCCATCTCGTTCTTTATAAGCTGAGACGCACCCACCTAGTTTAATGTCGTATAACGTTACTGGGATTCGCGGTGTGCCCGATGTCAACAGACCTGGTGCAAAGTTTGCCATCATACTCGAGATTGTTTAATAGCAAGCTTTGTGCCAGAGGGCATGCCGCTAATCTCATGTTATCTGTCTGTTATAGCAACATCGACTCTATTAATTCTCATTTATCTCCAAAACTCCGAACCTCTATCTTCTTTTTTGCAACGGTCTGCCAGCAAAAAACCTTAACCATTAGTCGGAAGTTTTGAAGATGATGCTGTTACCTATCATAAAAGTGATCATGGTCTTCATTTACGCACCCAGGTTCGTTAATACCCTGCAGTTTCTATTTACTTTCCCCGGAGAAAGTAGATTCACATCATCATACGATAACCCAACCCTTTCTCTCGATCTTATTAGCTGCAGTGACATTGTTATAATGTCATATAACGTTCCTGGGATTTAAGAAGTTCGTGAACTTAGCGCGACTGCGCTTAGTGAACGAATTTGGATGAAGCGCAGCGGAATCTTCAATCCCATGTTAGGCGCTGTAATAACTAGCCGCGTAAAAAGTTTTATCTTTCTTCAACTTGCTGACTTATGATATCAACACTTTACCAGCAAGCCTTCGTATATTCTGTACTATATTATATCTTCACGAAGTTCGTGAAGATCGAACAGTGACCAATTTACTTTTTGATATATGCTAATAATTTTCAAAGTTATAATTGCCCAGGTTTATTGTTTAAACCGCTAAAAATTTGCAGTTATCTTTTCCTTAATGGTTGGGAGTAGATTAATAGCATTTAGCGATTACAAAAACCCTGATTTTTTCTCTTTATCTTTATTTGCCGATATGTAGTTATTATTGCGTCTAACGTTACTGGGATTTGCGCTCGTGCCTGATTCCGTCAGGAACTGGCGTAAAGCTTGCGTTTTTATATCCGTGATTGGTTAATCTGCAAGCTTTATGACAGAAGGCATGACGCCAATCCCATGTTATGTGATGGAATTTACTTTTATAAGTTAATAACTTATTTCTTTTTTCTTTTTATTTGGTTTAGACCTCTTTCTGCTTCCCATCTAAGTTGTTTAACCTTCGAATTACTATATTCTTTTAATAAGTTTTTAACATTTTCACTTTTAAAAGATTGTAGTGCTCTTATCAATTTCCAAAGCATTAATTCATCATTCTTATATTTTTTTATCATATTAATAATATCTTTTTCTAATGTTTGATCATCTTCATAAAATGAAATATACCCAATAGAGTCGATTGCTTCTAATATTTGATTATAATCTCCATTATATAAACATTTTTTTAAAGAATTTAAAGCGGATTTTCCTATTTTACAAATAGTACGTGCAATAATATCTCTTGGTAAAGGGTAGTTTTTCTTTTTGAATTTTTTATTTGGTAAAGATTTATGTTGATTATTCCCTACATTTCCGAGATATTGAATTAATTCTTTACTAGCTTCTTCTCCAAAGCTTCCTAGAGACTCTGATATAGCAATTTTAGTATATAATTTATCTTCAATTATAAGTCTATTAATAAGAGAATTCATAACAGCTTGCTCTTGAAAACTATTCAATAATTTAGCTCCAATAGTTCTTTTAGTAGCAACTTTTGAATTCAACAATTCAAGTAGTTCATTTTTTGATAGGTTTTCATATTTAAATAAATCTTTATCTTCTACATATCCTCTTTTTTCAATTGTTCTACATTGCTTTTCATAAGATCTCCTTTACAAAAAAACATTCAGTAAATTCTTTCACATAACGATACTGGGATTCGCGGTGTGCCCGTTGTCCACAGACCTGGTGCAAAGTCAGCAATCATATCCGCAATTGTTTAAGTGCTGACTTTGTGCCAGAGGGCATGCCGTTAATCCCATGTTATATGACTGTTATAGCAACCATCGACTTTATTGTTTCTCATTTATCTTCAAAACTTCGAACCTATAACTCCTTTTTTGCAAAAGATCTGCCCGCAAAAAACTTAACCATTAGTCTGAAGTTTTGAAGATAATGCGATAATCTTTCATAAGATTGATCATGGTCTTCTATTTCTTAGTGCACTCAGGTTCGTTAATACCTTACAGTTTCTATTTCCCTACCCCGGAAAAAGTAGATTCAATTCATCCAGCGATAACCAAACCCTTTTTTCTGCTCTTATTAGCAGCAGTAACTTTTGCTATAATGTCATATAACGTTACTGGGATTCGCGGTGTGCCCGATGTCCACAGACCTGGTGCAAAGTTGGCTATCATATCCGCAATTTTTTAAGTGCTAACTTTGTGCCAGAGGGCATGCCGTTAATCCCATGTTATATGACTGTTATAGCAACCATCGACTTTATTGCTTCTCATTTATCTTCAAAACTTCGAACCTATAACTCCTTTTTTGCAACGGTTTGCCCGCAAAAAACTTAACCATCAGTCTGAAGTTTTGAAGATAATGCGATTACTCCTCATAAAATTGATCATGGTTTTCTATTTCTTAGTGCACTCAGGTTCGTTAATACCTGGCAGTTTCTATTTACTTTCCCCGGAGAAAGTAGATTCACTTCATCCAGCGATAACCAAACCCTTTTTTCTGCTCTTATTAGCTGCAGTAACTTTTGCTATAATGTCATATAACGTTACTGGGATTCGCGGTGTGCCCGATGTCCACAGACCTGGTGCAAAGTTGGCTATCATATCCGTAATTGTTTAAGTGCTAACTTTGTGCCAGAGGGCATGCCGTTAATCCCATGTTATATGACTGTTATAGCAACCATCGACTCTATTGCTTTTCATTTATCTTCAAAACTTCGAACCTATAACTACTTTTTTGCAAAAGATCTGCCCGCAAAAAACTTAACCATTAGTCTGAAGTTTTGAAGATAATGCTGTAACCACTCATAAGATTGATCATGGTCTTCTATTTCTTAGTGCACTCAGGTTCGTTAATACCTTGCAGTTTCTATTTACTTTCCCCGGAGAAAGTAGATTCACTTCATCCAGCGATAACCAAACCCTTTTTCTGCTCTTATTAGCTGCAGTAACTTTTGCTATAATGTCATATAACGTTCCTGGGATTTGCGCTCGTGCCTGATTCCGTCAGGAACTGGCGTAAAGCTTGCTTTTCCTTATCCGTGATTGGTTAATCTGCAAGCTTTATGACAGAAGGCATGACGCCAATCCCATGTTATGTGCTGTATGCTGCCAAGCAGGCAGATTGGGAGGTCCGAGGAGGGATCCGATCTGTCCTGCGGTTAAGCATATTTACTACTCTTATCTTTTTTTCTTAATAAAGTTAAACTCATTGCAAAATGCTTTTCTATACTTCCATCAAATTTATTATTTATTAGTTCTTTAATCTCATTTAAAAACTTTTTTCTTTGCTCTACTTCCATTGATATAGTTGGTGAATATGTATTTAGTAAATGAATATACTCATCAGCAGAATAAATGATATCAACAGAATATGTTTCAAAAAGTACTTTTTCAAAAAAATTATTATCATATTCTTTTGATTTAAGCTCTTTTTCTAATATTGGTTTTAATTTATCATTATATTTTCCACCGGGTTTATATTTTTTATAAATAGGCTGACAAGCATAAAAAAATTTATCTTTTTTCTCTTTTGAAACATGATTAGTATGAATAATTGCTAAATGACCATCTTTTTTTAAGATCTTATATGGTTTACTAAATTTAATCTCAGGTTTTATCCAGTGAAAAGCAGTTGCAGAATAGATTAAATCAAAAGATTTAGCTTCTAGGTCTATATTTTCAAAAGCGCCTTTAATAACCTTGAAATTATTGTTATCTGCAAACTTATCTCGAACAAAGTCTGCAAGATCATTTCCAAGCTCAACTGCAGTAATATCAAATCCTCGTTTAACGAAAGGTTTGGTTGCCTGTCCAGTCCCAGGACCAATCTCTAAAAGTTTAGCATCTTTTTGTAACTGGACAATTTTTATTAAATTATCAAAAAGTTGTTCAGGATAATGTGGTCTTACTGAATCATAAAGCGTTGTTACTTTGTTGAAAGTAGTACGCAAATCTATATTTTTATTCATTTACTAACCTCCATTAATAATATTATTTAAAATTTATATTGATTATTTATTAGTATATTTATTTAGTCAAAAAAGTAGGAGGTCCAAGGAGGTGCCTGCTTTTTTGACTTATACCCCAGCAAGAATACTAAGAAACTGCAGCATATTGCACATAACGTTACTGGGATTTAAGAAGTTCATGAAGCTTAGGGCGACTGCCCTTGCTGAATGAATTTGCATGGAGCGCAGCGGAATCTTCAATCCCATGTTATGTGAAGTTATTTATTTTTATCTTGATCATATTTACTAGATCTTTTAATAGCTTTAATCGATCCAGAATTTATTTTATCAGGATTATTTTTTAGCTCACGTTCTACTCTTTCTTTTAATTTTTTTGATTGTACTTCACTTAACTTCTCTTTGCTTATTTCTTTATTTATATGAATTGTATCTAAAATTTCAATAACAATGTTATCAAATTCAATATTAGATTCATTACATACAGTTTCTCCAATTTCTAACTTTGTAGCTAACCATTGATATTTTGAATTAGGGATGATTTCTACTACTATTAAAAAAAATGGTATTTTAACATAAAATAATAAATAATCGAAACCCTCTTTATCTTCACAAAAAGCTCTATAACTATGATCAGTACCTCTTTGATTTACAAAACTATTATAATTTATTTTACCCTTTTCCTCCATATTTTCAGTTGTAGGTATTATATGAAAATTAAAAGGATCTAAAACATTTAAATTATTATCCCTAAGATAGGTTTCGCATTTATTAAGAAATTCATTAATAATATTTTTTTCACTAGTTGTTAACTCATCTAACTTATAATCATTAACTACTCTAAATTTCAAGCATCTCCATATTAGAGATACACAAAAATCAAATAATTCTATTGTAACAACACTTTTTTTAATACTATTATTTTTAGCTTCATCAAAAAAATGTTCTTTAAAATATTTTTCTATAACACTAAATTTTTGCTCACATTCAGCACATAAAAACTTTTCCACATCTCCATCTTGCTTTCTAAGATTAGGATTATTATTACCTCTAATTCCCCCTGTAACTGAACTTTTTTTAATCCAACGATATATAAATTTTGGAATAATATGACTCCTCTTTAATTGTTTATCTTTTTTACATAGATTGCATTTCAAGTTCATCAAACCTTTCTTTAAATTTATAATAAATAATTTCACATAACGTTCCTGGGATTTGCGCTCGTGCCTGATTCCGTTAGGAACTGGCGTAAAGCTTGCCGTAATATTTCATGCTACTTTTTATATTGCAAGCTTTATGACAGAAGGCATGACGCCAATCCCATGTTATACGCTGTAGCACAGCTTTACTTTTTTACTACCCAGAAGCGGCACTCTGTTGAAAATTCTTTAACTTCTTTATTTTCTTTAAATCGGTCTTCTCTATAAAAATCTTCTATTATTTCCCAGCCTGTTTCTTTTAAACATTCTATTATCTCTTCTCGATTTGGAAAATGTATAAATAAATCTCTGTCATCATTATCTGATGGTAGAATCTTATCTCCATATTCATAAGTTCTTTTATCCTGGTTACCAGCTTTCCAAATCTTTTCTTCTTTTTCCCAGAACTCCTTAAAGTTCTCGTTATTTTCGCGATCATGAGTTGTAAAAATAAAAATACCATTTTCGGTCAAAACTCTTTTTATTTCTTTTAATGCTTTAATTCTATTTTTTCTCTCTGGTATCTGCATCAATCCATTAAATGAGAACAGTGCTTGATCAAAAAAATTATCTTCAAAGTTTAAGTCAGTTGCATCTCCAACAACAAATTCAATATTAGTCTGTTTTTCTTTATTTATTGTTTTAGCTGCAGATATCATTTCCGGAGTTAAATCTAAAGCTATGATATTTCTATAGCCCATTTCATAAAGGTTAAATGTTGTTCTGCCTGCTCCACAACCTACATCTAATATAGATTTATCTTTATCAAAATATTTATTTATAACATATTTTTCTGATTCCCATAAGCCGATATTTTCAATCGCATTACTATAGTTTTTTGTAGCCTTTTTAAATGATTTTTTTACAAAGTTTTTTGTTATCTTTTGCATATTATCCCCCAGATTCAGTTAATGTTTATGTAAAAAAAGATCTTTTTGTGCTATTGCGTATAACGTTCCTGGGATTTGCGCTCGTGCCTGATTCCGCAGGAACTGGCGTAAAGCTTGCTTTTTCGTATCTGTTATTGGTTAGCCTGCAAGCTTTATGACAGAAGGCATGACGCCAATCCCATGTTATGTGCTGTATGCTGCCAAGCAGGCAGATTGGGAGGTCCGAGGAGGGACCCGATCTGTCCTGCGTTCTGCAGACTCCTCTTTTTATCTTTATATATTTGATCAAAGCTTTAATAACTTCATTGACTATCTTTTTTTCTTAATAAAGTTAAACTCATTGCAAAATGTTTTTCTATACTTCCACCAAATTCTTCATTGATTAGTTCTTTAATCTCATTTAAAAACTTCTTTCTCTGCTCTACTTCCATTGATATAGTTGGTGAATATGTATTAAGTAAATGAATATACTCATCAGCAGAATAAATGATATCAACAGAATATGTTTCAAAAAGCACTTGTTCAAAAAAATTATTATCATATTCTTTTGGTTTAAGCTCTTTTTCTAATATTGGTTTTAATTTATCATTATATTTTCCACCTGGTTTATATTTTTTATAAATAGGCTGACAAGCATAAAAAAACTTATCTTTTTTCTCTTTTGAAACATGATTAGTATGAATAATTGCTAAATGACCATCTTTTTTTAAGAACTTATATGGTTTACTAAATTTAATCTCAGGTTTTATCCAGTGAAAAGCAGTTGCAGAATAGATTAAATCAAAAGATTTATCTTCTAGGTCTATATTTTCAAAAGCTCCTTTAATAACCTTGAAATTATTGTTATCTGCAAACTTATCTCGAACAAAGTCTGCAAGATCATTCCCAAGCTCAACTGCAGTAATATCAAATCCTCGTTTAATAAAAGGTTTGGTTGCCTGGCCAGTCCCAGGACCAATCTCTAAAAGTTTAGCATCTTTTTGTAACTGGACAATTTCTATTAAATTATCAAAAAGTTGTTCAGGATAATGTGGTCTTACTGAATCATAAAGCGTTGTTACTTTGTTGAAAGTAGTACGCAAATCTATATTTTTATTCATTTACTAACCTCCATTAATAATATTATTTAAAATTTATATTGATTATTTATTAGTATATTTATTTAGTCAAAAAAGTAGGAGGTCCAAGGAGGTGCCTGCTTTTTTGACTTATACCCCAGCAAGAATACTAAGAAACTGCAGCATATTGCACATAACGTCCCTGGGATTTGCGCTCGTGACTGTTTCCACAGGAACTGGCGTAAAGCTTGCTTTCCCATAATCATAATTGGTTAGATTGCAAGCTTTATGACAGAAGTCATGACGCCAATCCCATGTTAGACGACGTTTTTATCTCTCCGTAATAAAAAATTTAATCAAACTTTAATTTTCGTTTTAATTCAGTTATTTTATTAAACTCTTTTTTCTCTTTCTTCGATTCTTTAACTTCTTTCTGTACTAATTCAGTTAAATATTCTCTATATTTTATATTAGTATTTTTCACATCCTCTTTTAAATCATCTAAATGATATTCTTCAATTTCTTCTGGGGGACAATATATTACTATATATTCCCCTTCTATCCATGCACGGCGCCACATTGAATGCCTTGGAAAACTACGCTCTGCTTCAAATATACGTTGCCATTCTTCAGGCGGATTATTAGATAATTTCAGATGAATATTAAATAACTTTTTATTTTTATCTGGTCTATAAGACTTTTCATCATCAATATCAACAATTTTAATATCTTCAAATCGAGCCAATCGTTTTTCATTATCTGAAATAAAATCATTAGACTTCTCTATAAATTCATTTTCTGCAGATATTATTTTTTGACTTTCTATTTCCTCATTTTCTAACTCAACTCCCAATGTTTTTAATAATTTAGGAAAGCTTTTTTCAAATTTTTCTGGGGTTGTGAAATCTGCATATAGCTTTCCTTTTAAAAAATGAGGTATTTCTACTGGTTCTAATAACATTGGTAACACTACTTGTTTTTCTTCTAATTCTCTATTTATCGCCAATTGGAGTTCCTTTTGAACCCATTCAGAATTAACAGAATTATGTGAAAGAACTACTCCAAAATAATCAGTTTCATCTATTGCACTACCTATCTTTTTAATTAAAGAATCACCAATATTAATTTCTGCTTCATCTATCCATACTTCTATTCTATTTTGTTTGAGTCTCTCAGCTAATTTTCTAACAAAAAATTTATCCTTAGAACTGTGACTTAAAAATAACGAAACCATGATTGATTTCCTCCCGCGCCCTTATAAGGTGAACTATTCTTTTAATTTATTAATTAATTTATTGAATTCCTCATTATAACTACCTGATTCAGTAAAATCCGCATATACTTTTGATGATAAAAATCCAGGAATTTCACATTCTTCTATCATCAAAGGTAAAACTTTAACGTTATTTTTTTCTATTTCTTCATTTAAAGCGATTTCTAATTCTCTTTGTACCCATTCAGATTGAATAGAATTTTTAGATAATAATGCTCCCAAATAATCACTATTATGAATTCCTTCTTGAATCTTTTTAATTAAAGAATCGCCAATATTAATTTCTGCTTCATCTATCCATACTTTTGCTCCTCTTTTAATTAAATCTTCAGCAATTTTTCTGGCAAAGTCCTTATCTTCAGAAGAATGACATAGAAAAATACTTTTTAATTTTAACTTTTCAATTTCAGAGATTAAAATATTTAAATTTTCAATAACATCATTAATACTTTCTAACAATGGTTCAATTTCTTCTCGCCCTATTGGATGAGATACTCCACAAAGTTCATAATCAACTTCTTCGATTAATTTTTTTCTAGCTTCACTATCGCTAATAGGTAAATCTTCATCTAAAGCAATACTACTAACTCTCCATTTTAAATGTTCAAGTAAAGTTTTAAAATAAGATTCATACTTATTAAAACGAACAGATACTACTGCCCTTGGCTTCATAACATATTCAACAAATTCTAAACCGTCTTTTAAATTATCTCTTATAAACTCACACTCATTCAAGGTAGTTTCATAATAATCCAACAGATCTTCCAAAGATAAAGGAAGAGTTTCTACTATATTCATGCTTTCACCTCATTTAATAATTTATAAAAATGTCGTCTAACGTTACTGGGATTTGCGCTCGTGCCTGATTCCGCAGGAACTGGCGTAAAACTTGCTTTAATATTTCTTGCTGCATAATATTGCAAGCTTTATGACAGAAGGCATGGTGCCAATCCCATGTTATACGATGGAGCTGGTTTGCTCTTTTGATAAATTTTAGAAATCTTTATAAATAAAAAAAGGGGTTTATCTCCCCTTTTCCAGTATTCTTTTATATGCACTTATATAAACAATTTGATCTTCTCTTTTACCAACAGACCAAACCATAACTTCTTTTTCGTTCATTATTTGATAAACAACTCTATATTTTTTCCGATAAAAGTAGATTTTTAAACAACCTGATAGATCAATTCCACTTTTATTTCCAAGTGGTTTTCCTAATTCAGGTGATCTTTTAATTTTATTAAGTGTACTTTTAAGTCTCGGTTTAACACTTCCATCTAAATTATCAATATCATTTTTAACTTCAGGATGAAATTTAAGCTTCATCAACTTAAGCCCCCTAAAAACTATTCTTTATCTAATAAATCTATTATCTCTTTTTCGCTTACTGCATCTTTAAGATCAAAGTTTTCTTTTCTTTTGGCTATAATCTCTTCAATATGGGCATCCTCTAGTTGGTCTTCCAGAAATTCTATTTTTTCTAGTAACATTTCATATTCTTCAATATCCATCATAATACCTTCAATATCATTATTTCTGGTAATAAAAAGCGGGGACTCTTTTGTTTTATCTAACATTTTACTAAAATTACGAACAATTTCAGAAGATGAGACCATATGATCTCTATCAATTCTTAAAGTAACCATTATCTGCACCTCCATAAATTAAAATATTTCATAAATGATTATCTTAATTAAATTATACATTAAATTTTATGTAAAATCAATTGCAATATTTTTAGTTTTAATTTATAGAAGTATTTTAGCTTAGAATTTAATTATTATTTTAAAAGACTTTTTCAAACCAGCTCTTTCGTATAACGATACTGGGATTTGCGCTCGTGCCTGATTCCATAGGAACTGGCGTAAAGCTTGCGTTTTCATATCCGTGATTGGTTAACCTGCAAGCTTTATGACAGAAGGCATAGCGCCAATCCCATGTTATGTGATCGTTGAGCGATTATTTTTTTGTTTTAAAAAAGTCATTATATTATGTATTTGTTATCATAATTATGATATAATATTGATATAAAATAAGAAAGGTGATGATCTTATGCCAACTATTAGACCCGTTTCTGATTTGCGAAATAACTTTAAAGAAATATCTGATGTTTGTCATGAAAACGGAGAACCTGTCTTTTTAACTAAAAACGGTCGTGGAGATATGGTTGTTATGAGTATTGCTCAATTTGAAAAACAGCAGGCTCTTTTAGAACTCTATAAAAAGTTAGGAGAAGCAGAAAAAGAAAGTGAAAATAACGCTCCTACTACTTCTCATGATGATTTAATGAATCAAATGAGGAAGAAGTTAAATGAATAGCAATCAAAAATATGAAGTTATCTATCTTCCAGCTGCCAAAAAGGACCTTAATGAAATTATTTCATATATACAAACAGACGCTCCTGAGGCAGCTTTAAACTTTTTGGACAAAATTGATGAAAATATATCACAATTAAAAGATTTCCCTTACAAAGGCAAAAAAACCTGAAGATGAAAGTTTAAAATCTAAAGGATATCAGATGCTTATTATAAGAAACTATCTTGTGTTTTATGTAGTATTTGAAAATAAAAAAATAGTAGAAATCAGAAGAATTTTACATGGTAAACGAAAATATAAATTTTTATTATAAAATAATATTTTCAGTTAGCTCAATGTCATATAACGTTACTGGGATTTGCGCTCGTGCCTGGTTCTGCAAGAACTGGCGTAAAGCTTGCCTCAATATTTCTTGCTGCTATTATTGCAAGCTTTATGACAGAAGGCATGACGCCAATCCCATGTTATCAGAAGTTCCTATTTTTTTATGAAAATTTTCTATTACAATGATTTGAAATTATAGTGATTAAATTTTCACCAACTTCTAATGAATGTTCGAAATAATCATTATTTACACCTAAAAATTCTTTTTCAGATACTTCTATATTAACTTTTGAAATTTTATTTTCGTATAATTCATTTTTATACCAAGAATTATGAACTCCAATATCTCTTCTTGCTTTCATTTCTATATAATCTGGCCAAATATTTTCTAGTACAGAATCTTCCATAGATAAAAGACTATCAAGTCTTTTTTTGTATTCTTTAGGACTTTTATATAATAAATTATGAACTTCTTTTTTGGCTACTTCTTTTATAACTTCATTCATCTCTTTTAATTCAATTATTTCATTAAATTCTAAAGTAGTATTTTCTATTTTCCCAGGATATTTAACTAAAACATAAAATAACAAATCTGATAAATAATTTTCTAACTCAGCAATTAACGCAACAAACAAATAACTTCTGATAAATGGTTGGAATCTACGATCTTCTTGTTTTAAATCTGTTGTATTATCAATTGTTTCAAATTCTTTCGGTAATTTCTTAGAAGCATAATTCATTCTTTCAAATAAAGAATAACTCATGCAATATGCAGCTTCGGTTAAAGCTGAAGAAATAAAACTATTGCTTTCCTTTAATGCTGAAATAGTTTTTAATTTGTCTTGAGATAATTTATTAATTTTTTGACTAAATTTATCTTTATTCATTAAAACACCTCATTTTATAAAGGAATTTCTGATAACGTTACTGGGATTTGCGCTCGTGCCTGATTCCGTTAGGAACTGGCGTAAAGCTTGCTTTTCCATATCCATTATTGGTTAACCTGCAAGCTTTATGACAGAAGGTATGACGCCAATCCCATGTTATGTGAAGTGCGTTAATAAATTAGTTAATTTATTTATTTCTTTATATATGAATTTTTTATTATGTTCAACAAAATAATCTTCGTTATCAATATTTATATAAGTCAAATAAACACCATCATAATTTTTATTAATCTTTTTATTAGATTGTTTTACTTCTTTTAATTCTTTAGAAGAAAAATCAGAACTTATTTTTTTTGATTTAGTATTAGTAAAATCACTAGCATTGCATAAAAATATTTAATAAATGTCAAGTTCTATTTTCAGCGAAAATACTTGCTTAAAATAGAAAAACTCCTTATAATTGGAATTA
>NZ_QPJF01000039.1:0-16252 GCF_003337665.1 Halanaerobium sp. ST460_2HS_T2 | reverse complement strand
GGTGCTACTATTAAATTCGACAAGATGGGGTGAAGCCCTTTTTATATCATTAAAATCTTTGTTATATCAAGGCGTATTTTTATGAAATTCGCTTAGTTCAATAATTTTCAATAAAACCAACCCCTTTCTAAAGAATTAATCATAACTTTAATACTAAACTAAAGCATAACTCAAGAAAAATTTAATCCAAAAATCTAGGGCTTATTAAAGGAATTAGACAAAAAACAAAATTATCCTGCATAGATATTTAAAAATAATAATTAGATTATGGTTTGGAAATATATTTGTTATTTTTGATAAAAAAGCGCCATTTTTTATTTTTATATTCTTCTGCATAATCAATATTTACTCGGGGAGAACTTTCAATCTCAAATTCTTCTTTTTTATTATCTGTAATATAAAGTGCACTGCTTTCGATTAAATTACAACCATTTAGATTTTTATCAATTTTTAAAGCCTGTGATAATTTGCCGGGTCCGTTTGTTAACTCTTCAATTTTACTACTTTTAATTTGACGATTTTCTTTTATCTGATCTAGCCCCTCAAGAGGTTCAACCCCCCTGATTAAAACAGCATGTGGTTTATTTTCTGCTGCTGTTACAACATTGAAACAATAATACATTCCATAAATCAGATAAATATAAGAATATCCACCTGGCATAAACATTGGAGCTGTACGTTTAGTCTTTTTATTATTATGGGCATGTGAAGCCTTATCTTGAGCACCACAATAAGCTTCAGTTTCTACAATTCTAACCTTTATAATTTTCCCGTTATATTTTCTGACAATAATTTTACCTATAAGATCTTTTGCTGCCTGAACCGCATTTTTTTGATAAAACTCCTGATTTAAACGCAAATAATCACACCCTATAATTATAGTAATTGCAGTAAATTGCTGAAAATATATTCTTAATTATTAAAAGCTGTAATTAAATATAAAATACCAATAAGTAGTGGAATTGTCATTTCAAATATAAATTCATTTTCAATTATTACTGTAGCTAACAGACCAGTAGATACTGAAATTATAAGCAGGTAGCCTGCTATTTTTTCATACTTCCAACCCAGAGCAAGAGAAATAAAAACTAAAGGGAAAATAATCAGCCAGAGATTATCTAAAAATGAGTAGTTTGGGTTTAAAAAAGGAATTGGATTACCATAGCCAAAATAAAAAGGTAACGAAAATAATAATAATCCCAGAGCAAGTAATCTAGCAGTCCATTTAATAAATTTAATTTTACTCTGTTTAGTTTTCATTTTGCTTATTCCTTTCAGCATAGATATTAATTAAAAACCTAAGTCCAGCAGCCAACTTTTTGCTTAAAATTATTTCTCTATTCTGTTGTAATTATTCAGGATAATCAATATTTTTAATGTCCAGTTACCCTGCCATTCCTGATAGGCATCTTTAAGCTCTGTTTGATAAAAGCTTTTTCCCCAGGGAGGTTTAACGAGAGTATCCTTGCTTTTTTCAATTAAATCAACATAAAAATCAAGATTAGATTCTATTGCTGACTCTTTAATACCAAAACTTTCTTTGGCAGGGTTGTTAACAAAATCTAGTGGAAGCGGAAGATACTGCTCCCACTTTTTTTGATCATATTCCACAAGTTGCTCTACGGCCGTTTTTAAGTGAGGTATTAGTTTATTTTTGTTCTTCGAATCTAGTTCTTCATATAGTTTTAAATAACAGTAAATTTCATTTTCTGATTCATATTTTTCTTTAACTTCAATATTGCTTACAGCCTGATCAATTAGAAGATCAAGGTCAAGTTGTTGAGTAATGTAAAGTCTGTATCTTACAAGATAGGCTAATAGCTCAGCCGAAGGATTACCCCAGTTTTTGTCGATTACTGTCATTTCATTTTTTTCATCATAATGCCACCAGGGTGTATGAGGATAATCATTTACCTCTTTTCTGACTGCGTACCAACCTTTTCTATTTTTATTGTAACATTCTTCAAGATATAACATAGATTTTTTGATAAGTTCACGGGCAGAATCATTATTGCTAATATTTTTTAAATACCTTAAAGCAATGGAGGTAGCCATCGGGGTTGATAAAGGCAGTCTAAAGTCTGGTTCGAGTGCATTACCAAAGCCTCCGTCTTTATTTTGATATTTTTTTAATTCTTTAATTAGTTTTTCTGTTTGATCATTATTAAAATGATATTCAAAACGAGCTCTATCTATGGGTCTGGCCCTTTTTTTAAGATTTTTAGTAATTATTTTAAAGCTTTTATTTGTTAGTTTTAGCATCTGATCACTCCACTTATTATTTAACAAAAGCCTCAAATATTTGAGGCTTTTATTCGCTTTTAGCAAAATCTTGCTTTAAAAGTTTATTTACAACAGAATTAAAAGTTTATTTTATTATTAAATCACCTTCGCTAAAATAGCTACATAGTTCTCACCATATTTCTTAGCACATTTTGGACAGGTTGTATACCACATATACCAGTCTTCTATAGTATATCCTCTGTTAGTTACATATTTTTCAAAATCATCACACCATTTTTTAGTTTCCTTATAATCACCTTCATATACCTTACAGAGAAACTGACCGCTTAAAGAAACATTTTTCATACCTGGTATTTTTCTATTAACTGCAAGATATACATTCATATTCCATCTAGAAGTATGATCAGAAAGACACATATTATCTTCTATTTCTGCTCCAGCCTCACTAATCTTCTGGTCCAGTTTTTTCATCACAGAGCCAAAGCGGATTGGCATATGGAAAGCAGTATAAACTTTATCCTTAACAAAATTCTTATCTTCCCATTCAAAAAGTTTTCCATCCCATTTTTCATAATCAAAGCGCGGGCAGCATACCTCTTCTTCAACAATATTTTTCTTCATTACAATCCTCTCCTTAATGACTTAAGACAATAAAAATTAATTTAACTTAACTTAAATATAATCCACGCTCAACTAAAGAAAAGATTTCGAAAATATCGTTTTTATTTCTAAGTAAATTATATCGCAAATTTCAGAAAAATGCATAATTATTTTTATGTTATTATTGATTTGTTTTTTGACATTTTTTTAAAAAAGAATTTATATTATCGTAATTCTGCTCCCAGTTAGCATGAGGTGTTTTAATTAAAATCTTATTTAAATTTAATTTTGAAAATATTTTCAGTTCAAGTTCTGCTAAATTTTGATAAAACTCTATTAGTCCCTGATAGCCATATAAATTATTTTTCTGACCATAACTTTGATTTGTTACATAATCAATAACAAAATCAAGCCATTTTTTCGAACGCTCTTTTTTTATTCTGGCAAACTGTTCTTTTATATTTTTCGGTTCAAGTAAGATTAATAGAGGATTAAGCTTTGATATAGTAGCTTCTAACTTTTTAATATGATTAATAATATAATTTTTGGAAGAATTATGATAAGCCATCATTGTTGTCAAAGGATTTTGGAGGAAACAGCATTCGAATATATATATATTATCTTCAGCTGCAGCTTTATTAGAAAATTTTCTCCATTTAGCTTCAAGTAAACGGCTGTGTTTTTTGATAGGAAGATTATACACATCATATTTGACTATCTGATTTAGTATTTCAAAATTTAAATTTATTTTTTTATTATGATAAAGCTTGCCGTATTCTATTAAGTAAGAGTCTTCTCTTTTTATTGTATAATTAGCCAGCAGCTCGTTATCAATTTTAAGTTTAGACTGGATTTTGTTGTACATTTTTTTACTTATACAGGATGTACTCTCATAATCAGCAGGATGATCTAAATTACCTTCTTTAAAAATCTTATTAGACATATTATTTTGATCAAGATAATTTTTTATATAACTTGCTGTAGTTGTCTTACCTGAACCAGGTATACCTTCAATTAATATTAATTTTGTATTCATTTAAGCCACCTCTAAAAAAGTTTAAAGATTAAATCATAATTTTTGAATTTGCCGCATAAAATAATTAAATTAAATAGTTAAAATAACATTACCAGTTTTTTGCCCGCTTGCAACATAATTGTAAGCTTCAACGATTTTTTCTAAGGGATATCTTTTATCATAACCGCTTTAAATTTATCTTCTTTTATTAATTTATTGATGAAAATTATACTTTCTTTTATATTTGTAGGAACAGGGAAAATAACTTTTCTACTGGAATAAATATGTGTTATTAGTGCCAGCAAAAGGTTTTGACCTAAATAACCTAATTCTGAAGATACATAAACCCCTTCCTTCGGCTTTGGAATCTCTAGTTCTTTAATTTTTAAAATATTCGGAGGCCCATATTTTTTTCTAAAAGCAGCTTTCATTTTTGGGGATTCCATTTTTCTTCACCCTCTTTAAAATTTTTAGAAATCAAAAATCCATAAATTATTACCATCATAGTTATTAAAGCAGGATACAGAAAAGAAATTTGATCACCTGCAGTAAAAAAATTAAATGTCCCATGCCACAGTATCGCTGGCCATAAGCTAAATGCTGCTTTATAGGTAAGCCAGGCTAAAATTAAAGCTCCAAAAAGCAGTCCAATAAACCATCCTGCTAACCCTCCTAATCCCATACACTTAAAATCTTGATCATATAAAAATAATGGCAGATGCCAGAAAACCCAGATAAAAGCTGTGTAGATAGCAGCAGATTTGGGTTTATATATTTTCATAAGTTCAGGAAATAGAAAACCTCTCCATCCACTTTCTTCTCCAATTCCAAAAAATAGAATCCAGATCAGCCAGATTAAAAATTTATTTTCAAATGGAATTTTAGAATTAGTTCCAATTAAATTAAAATCAGACCACTGTCCTGAGATCATTCCAACAATTAAAAAAGCAATAATAAAAAATATAAACGGTAGAAATAGGCCTACTAAAATCCATCTTAAAGCTGATAATTTAAAAAATCTGCTTTTAAAATAGTTTTTAAGCCCCCTTTTTTTATAATAAATAGAAGTGCTGATTGTTGCTCCCAATAAGGGGCCTAATCCTCCCATAAAATGCAGTAAATTTGAAGATTTCCAGTTGACATTAAAATAATTACCTAATAAATTTGGCAGCCAGATCAACCAGGAAATCAGATAGCTTAATAGAATAAAGGTAATTATTTTTTTATGTTTGGAATAAGAAAATTTAAATAACATAATTTTATTCTCCTGACTGCCTAAAAGACTAAGATTTTATTAGTAATTGTTTTTATGAAATAAATTATATAGTCCACTGATTATGGATAATTCCCCTTAACATCCATTTGCTTTTATATTTTTCAAAGACCAGACTTAAACTTTTCCAGTTCATTCCATCATATTTTGTCTTAGTGTCGGAGAAATAGTATTCAACAATAATTGGGTTTTCATAGACTTCAAACTGATTTTTAATCATATTACTACTGCTTAATACCTCATTATATCCTATTTTATCGGCATTGATAAAATTATCAGTATAAATAAATTGATGATAATATTCTTTAGGAGATAATCTTATCTCTTTCCCACTACCATCATAGTGGCCCCAGAGGTATATTTTATCATTATTGAAAAAATTATTTACCTGCTTTTTAGTAAAAACTACATCTTTTTCTATCCTGACATAGGTATAGGGCGAAAATCTTACTCCCTTTTCTGGATGTATATAATTAGAAAGTTTATTGAAATTTCTGCAGGCAATTGCTTTAATTACTTTTTGAGCCTTTTCTTTAATTATTTGTTCAGCAATTTTTGGTTTAATAATTCCCTGCTGATTTAAGCAGTGCTTATTTTTGTAATTTACTGCTGTGGAATTAGTTTCTGCCTCTTCAGCTGCAACAGCAGGTAATAAAAGTGTAAAAATAAAAATTAATCCAGTTGTAATTATACCTGTAAAAACTAAAATTTGCTTTCTTACAATATCAAACCTAATATTTTTCATTGATTTTATTCTCCTTTCAGTTATTTTTTAAAGTTAAGGAGTTTTTTTGTGCTTAAAAATTTCAACTTTAATATCAAAGCCTTTTCTAATGGCTTCCTGGGCCAGAACCAAATTGGATCTGTATCATCATTAATTAAGTTTATTAATAATATAATTCTTTATTTATTATTTATTTCATCATAAATATTATCTAACATTCGATTTAGCAACTTTCTAATAATAACATTTTCTTTCTCAGTAAAATCAGCAGATAATATTTTGGTAGTATCTTTTAATATATTTTTTATTTCTTTTTTTATACTTTCTCCTTTTTCAGTAACATATAAATTTTTTATACGTCTATCTTCTTCATTTTTTCTTTTTTCCACATACTCTTCTTTTACTAAACCATCCAAAAGTTTTGAAATAGTAACTTTATCTGATTTAGATATATCAGTTAACTCTTCTTGATTAATACCTTCATTATTATATAAAATTTTTAAAATGTGTACTTGATGTATATTTAAATTTAACTTATTTGCTCTTTTATTAATATAATAATTTATATATTTCGAAATTGTTGTAATATATTTTCCTAATGATTCTGTCATTAAAATTCCTCCTTATGTCATATACTAATTTTAGCACAAAGAAATAATAGTTTCAATTTTATACTAAATAGTTGAAAATAGAAACTATAAGTGTTATAATAATAGTTGAAAAATGAAACTAATCAAAAGGGATGATTATATTGAAAAGAATATCAGAAGCTAAATTAACAGAAGGAAAAATAGCAACTCAATTAATAAAATTAACTTTACCTATGATAATTGGTATGTTGGGTATGGTAATTTTTAATTTAACAGATACTTACTTTGTAGGTCAATTAGGTGCTGATCAACTTGCAGCTCTTTCTTTTACTTTTCCTGTAGTTCTTATTATTAATAGTTTTACTAAAGGAATTGGAATAGGAGCAACCTCTATTATTTCAAAATATATCGGAGGTAAAGAACATCAAAAAGTAAAAAGAACTGCTACTGATAGTTTGCTTCTTGGTCTAATAATAACTTCTATATTTGTTATAATCGGTTTATTGACTATCAAACCTCTTTTTTCAATATTAGGAGCTGAAGGTCTAATATTAGATTATATTCAAGAATATATGTCTATCTGGTATTTTGGATCTTTTATGATTGTTATACCAATGATAGGAAATAATATTATCAGATCTTTAGGAGACACAAAGGTGCCTGGTTTAATTATGGGAATTAGTGCAGTAGTAAATATTATGCTAGATCCTATTTTAATTTTTGGTTATGGACCATTTCCTGCACTTGGTATTAAAGGTGCTGCTATTGCAACCGTATTTGCAAGAACTATAACAGCTATAACCGCTATTGGTGTATTACATTTTAGAGAAAATATAATTTCTTTTTCTAAATTAAAGTTTAAGCAAACATTTGAATCATGGAAAGGGATACTTCATATAGGAATACCAAATTCTTTAATACAGATGGCTTTACCACTTAGTTCTGCTATCATAACAAGATTACTAGCTTCCTATGGACCAAATGTGGTAGCTGGTTTTGGAGTGGCAACAAAAATAGAATTTTTTGCAATGTCTTTCATTATGGCATTAAATTCAGTAATGGGGCCTTTTATTGGACAAAATTTAGGTTCAAAATTATTTGGGCGAGTTAATAAAGGATTGAAGTTTGGAGAGATCTTCTCATTATCAACCGGTATTATTATTGCAATAATATTATCTATTTCTGCTGATCCCATAGCAAGAATTTTTAACAGTAATCCAGAAGTTGTTAAAACTGTAGTTCTATATATTTTAGTTGTATCTTTCACTTATGGTTTTCAGGGAATTTTAAAAATTGATTCTACAATTTTAAATATACTAAATAAACCAATACATGCCGCTTCCTTAATATTCATTCAAACTTTTTTGTTGTATATTCCTCTGGCTATATTAGGATCTAAATTTATAGGTATTGCTGGAATATTTGGAGCATTATCTATATCATACTTGCTGTCAGGAATTTTAGCACATGTAGAAGTAAAAAAATATATAACCAAATACAAATCAAATGTAATTGAACAAAATGATGTTGCCTAACGTTTCGCAGATTTAGGAAGTCCATCAGACTCAGATAAATTGTATCTTAGTCTGTTTTAAAACTAGAACCTAGCAGATTATTTTTAACTTCATGATGCATTTTAAGCTCAAAGTTTTTTTCTTTTGACTATAATCTCTTCAATAGAGACCTCTTCTAACAGCAGTACAAATCCTATTATCTTCATTGTAATTCTCCAACTAAACTTTAATAAGAGATTTTTCATATTTAAGCATCAATAAAAATTTGACTCCAACTTTGCAAGTGTTTCACATAACGTTACATGTTATCTGACATACTTAACTCTTTTTAATTATAAAAATTCATTCGAATATTTTTTAATTAAAAAAGTTAAATGATTTAAAATATTGGTAGATATTATTGTTAAGATTATACCAACAAATGACATTAATAATGCTGTAAATAAATTATTAATTTGATAGTTTCCAAAACTAATATATGAAAACTGATATGTCAGTGGTGCTGATAAGAAGACTAAACTGACACTTAATAAACTAATAGTAATTGTAAAAGAAAATATTCCTAATGGAAATCTTAAAAAAAGATATATTATACCTTTCCATGTAACACTATTTGATAATTGTTTTTTAACTTTTTGAAATATATTAACTTCTTCGTATTCATAAATTGCTAAAGGATTAATATTTGTATTTAATAAATTATTTAATATACTTATTTCAAAATTTACTAAAATCCTGCTTAAAATCAAAATAATAAAAAGGATTGGTATGCCAACCAATATAACTATTAATCCAAATCCCAAAGTTAAACCCGTCATCAAAAAAACAAAATAAAAAATTCCTAATGGAAAAGATAATAATAAATACAAGATGTTTTTATAGGTCTGTTTTTCCATCAAAACTTTAAAATAACTATTAATGCGAAACATAAGATCACCTCATTACTGGAATTTGCACTCGTGCCTGTTTACGCAGGAACTGGCGAAAAGCTTGCTTTTCCGTATCCGTTATTGGTTAGCCTGCAAGCTTTATGACAGAAGGAATGACATCAATCCCATGTTATATACTGTATGCTGTCAAGCATGCAGATTGGAAGATCCCAGGAGAGACTCGATCTGTCCTGCGTTTTTAACTTTTTATTAATTCTCTATTATCTGTTACCTTAATAATTCTTTAATAATATTTTTCATAAACTTAAGACCTTTTCTCATATAAGACTTATCATTAAAATTCCCAATTAAATAAGTATCTAACAAAATCAAGTTTCATGCATATGTATTTCTAACTTATCTGAATGTACTAATAAATAAGCATTCTCAACTTTCGAATCTTTACGAACTTTGTTTCTAAACACGTCTTCAATTATTTTTTTCTTTTCTTTTTTAAATTTTTTCGGCTCCTTTCAAACGATGACCAAACAATTTTTACTCTTTTAATTTCTTTAACTCTTCTTTTAATTCCTCCACTTCTTTTTTGAGTGAATTTACCTGGCCAATAGCTGACATAGCAAAAACAAAGGCTACAGGAGCTAGTAGTCCTACAAATTCCATTTTGCACCCCCTTTTTATATTATTAAACATTATCTCATTCCGAGTTCCACTATATTTGATCACAACTTAATGCAAATATTATTTCAGCAATCTTCTTTAAAAACAAATTTATTAAATAATCAATTCAAATTAATTTATTATTAATATACTTCATGTAAAAGAAAAAAAACCCTGCTTTTACGTTAAACTTATTTTATCAATAAAATAAGTTTAATCTATCAGCCTTGACGAATAAATTTATTGATATTTAATTATTCCTGGTCTATTATCTCTTTATATGCTTTAATTGCTATCAGTATTCCAAATAAAGCAAATGCTAATAGAGCTAATACTTCTTTTAATAAATTAAATGTGAAAATTGAATCAGTTAAAACCATCATTTCTCTTAATCCAGCGATTAAATAGGTCATTGGATTTAAATTTACTACTATCTTAAAAAATAATGGTAATTTTTCTGAAGAATAAAGAGCATTACTGAAAAATAAAAGCGGCATTTGAAACATAAAAATCACCATATGATATGCTCCATTATTTGGTGCTTTTGAAGCGAAATATAATGCAATCCCTGAAAACCCAAATCCAAATAATATTATCAGCAAAAGTGAAACTAAAATATTTGCAGGAGCTAAACTAATTTTAGCACCTAATAAAATTCCTACTATTAATATAATTGCCCCTTGAATTAAGGCTTTAGAAAGTACTGTTAATACATTTGCTGCTAAAGGGGCAAATCTAGATATTGGAGCAACCATATAAGATTTAACAATACCATTCATTCTTTCATTTAACCAGCTTGTTCCTCCATTAATGCTTGCAGATAAGAGAGTAAATCCTATCATCCCTGGAAGTACGAAGGTCAAATAATCAAAGCCTTTATTTGTATTTTGAAAAAAGCTGGACATTCCCACTGAAAATAACAACAACCAGAGCATTGGTTGAATCAGTGAACCTATGCTTTCCATTCTATTTCTAAAATACTTTTTCATATTTTTCTTCCAAATTATTATAATAGTTTTCAATTTAATAGTCCTCGCTTTCCGATTCTGTTAAGGATAAAAATATATTTTCTAAACTGTCGTACCTGGATTCATCTATTTTTTTATATTTTTTTCTTAAAATTTTAGGAGAACCATTTTCAATAATCATTCCATTATTTATAATTGCAATCTCGTCTGCATTTTTTTCAATTTCTTCAAGATAGTGTGAAGTTACAAATATTGTTGTCCCATCTTCCTTTAATTTTCTGATAAATGACCATATTTCATTACGGCTTTTAGGATCTAAACCTAAGGTAGGTTCATCCAGAAAAAGAATTTTAGGTTCTGTCATTATCCCTTTCAAAATTTCGAGTTTTCTAAGCATTCCTCCAGAGTATTTTTCAATTTTTTTATCAACAAATTCTTTTAAGTCAACTAATTTTAATAATTCTTCTATTTTTATTTTGATTTGATTACTACTCATCCCATATAATAAAGCATGGTTTTTTAGTATTTCATATCCAGTTAAATTACTTTCCTTGATATTTTCCTGAAATGTAACACCAATCCTGCTTCTTATTTTATCTGCCTTAGTATCAAGATCTAATCCATCCAAATATACTTTTCCTTTAGTTTTTGATAGTAAGGTAATTATAATTGATATCAAAGTACTTTTCCCAGCACCATTTGGACCCAGCAGTCCAAATACTATTCCCTCCTTAACCTCTAAATTAATACCTTTTAGTGCCTCTGTCCCATCTTTATAAACTTTTTTAAGATCTTGAATTTGTAAAATACTATTCATTACTAAACTCCTTTCTTAAACTTTATCTATATTTTTATCTATCAAATCTTCTACTTTGTAAGCCAGTTATCTATTATTTTGATGAATTCTTTTGGTCTTTCCTCATGAGGTAAATATCCACAATTTTCTACTATTTTTAATGATCCATTAGCTAATAATTTAGCAAGTCTTGCACTTTGTTCTGTGGGAACAATTTTATCCTTATCTCCACTAATCACTAAAGATCTTTGGCTAATCTCTGTAAGATTATTTTTTGTATTACTATTACTTGTCCCCCAAGCTTTTAGGTACTCCCAAAAAGCCAAATCCCAGTTATTAACTTTTGTCGCTAGCTTATTTAATTCCAACCTTTTAGCTGTTAACTTTGTTTTATCGTAATAGCTTCTTTTATAGAAATTATCTCCTTTTGCTAAAAATCTAGCAAAAATTGGACCTAAGCTTTCCATCTGTGGTGAATTAATTAGCCATTCTGGTGCAGATTCATTAACAAATATGGCAGCATCAACAAAAACAATCTCTTCAATCTTTTCTGGGAAGCTTAAAGCAGCCTCTGCTGCAATAACCCCACCAAAGGAACTTCCAATTAAAGTTGCAGAATCAATCTTCAGTGTATCCATAAATGCTTTCAGTTGGATAACAGCAGAATCGATAGTATAAGGATTTCTCCCAGACCAATCATTTTCAAGTAGCTTTTCACTTAGGCCGTATGGTATTTGATCATATGCATATACATTACCCTTTGCAGATAGATAATCAGTTACTTCATTCCAAGTGTTTAAATTATATAAAGATCCGTGAAGTAATATAAAATTTCTATCTGTATTTTCTTTTGCAGGCTGATAAACATAATATGTATCAATCCCATCAGTTCCTTCAAATGGAATATTAACAAATGATCCATTTTTCTGTGCTAAATCCTCTGCTTTCAACCCCTGTTCTCCTTCAATTTGAATAAATAATGGCACAGTCAAAATTGCTAATATAATTACAGCAGCGACAAGAATGGTCAATTTTAGCCTCTTTACATTTTTTCTTTTCATTATTATCAACTCTTTTCATATGATAATAACATTATAAAGTATGACCTAAGGGCGAAGTCAAGGTTATTATTTAAATATCAATTTTTATATATATTGTTCTACTTATAATTTTGTGTTATAATTTTTTAAACATACTTTCTATTTTTGCTTTTAAACTTATTAAAATTAATAATAGAAATTGAAAGTTGATAATTTTTAAATGTTTTTAGATAATAATATTTTAGAAAGGAAATTTTTATGGAATATACTTCAAAAGTTTTTGCCTCTATGGGAAATGTAACTAAAAAAACTTTAAGGCATTATAACAAATTAGGACTTCTTAGTCCTTCCAGAATAGCAGAGAATGGATATTGGTATTATAATGACGAGGATTTAAAAAAGCTGCAGCTTATTAAAAATTTTCAGATATTAGGATTTAAGCTCAAAGAAATAAAAAAATATATCGAAAATGATTTTGAAATACCCAGAACGATAATAAGTAAAAAGAAAAGATATGTAGATGAACAGATTATAGAGCTTGAATTAGCAAAAAAGCTGCTGCTAAAAATAGAAAAGAAAAAAGATTTGAAAGTTATTGACGCATTGGCAGAAAGTGTTGAGGAAGAACATGTGGAATGGTTGGAAGAAAATTTAAATAAAGATCAATATAAATTAGTTCAAAAAATGTTATCTAGTGATAGCGCATTAAATGAACATGAAAAAATGATTATGCATCTGAAAAAATTTAAAAAGGCATATCGCCAATCAGCAAAAGAAGAAATGGAAAACGCAATTAGTTCAGTAAAAAAAATATTTTATAACCATCAGCTTGAAGAAAAAACAATAAGGTTATTAATTGACTTTTTCTTAAAAGCAAATTTACAAGGACCTTTGTCAACAAGAATACTCTCTGTTAAGGAAGTAGTCAAGTTTATGGAGATGTTATAGTATTATACATTCAAAAAGATGAGCCTGGTGTAATCTATCAAATTAATCTATTAGTAGAAAATGATAAATATCTTGCATAATAATTTAGAATTAGAACTTCCTTTTCCTAAATTAATCTGATAAAATATTGTCAGAATATTTAGGATGTGATCAAATTCAAATCATTCATGACTTCAAAAAAAGAATTAAAAAGTATTCCAAACTGGTTAAAAAGAATAGAATATACATTAATTCTTTTTCGTAACCTTTTGGATCGGCAAGAAATCCTTTACCTGCAGTTAATTAGAAGTTTTAAAATTATGATATTTCTTGATTTATAAATAATACAAATAGTATAATATTAATAGGTGATGAAAATGGAAATTAAAAAGTGGTTAAAAGCATTTTTAAGAACAAAACAAAAATATCATCAAGCTTTTAAAAAAATAGCTAGTTTTGATGGGAATACTGAAAATTTACATGGCATTTTTGAAGATAATCAAGTCCCAGATAAAAAAGAGGTTAGAAAATATTTAAGGAAAAAGTTGTTAGTTGAAATTGAAAAAGAAAATGATAAGAGAAATGACTCTGAAGAAATATTAGATCCTGTTAAATTAGTTAGAAAAGATCGGGATAGTGATAGATTATATCAGTTAATTAATAATGAGAAAAAAGAAGAACTTTCGGAACTATATCGAGAACTGGAGAAAGCTGAAAAAGAAAGTGAAAATAATTATAATGGTACCCCTCATGATAAACTGATCCAAAGGATTAGAAAAGAGCTTGAGGAATAATCCTAGTAATTTTGCAGTTTATTAAATTATTATTTTAATTATACATCAATTTTATTTGAAATAAACAGACTTAACTCTCTAAAATGAGGTGAAACAAAATGAAGTTTATAGATCATAAGGATCTTATAAATGAACTTTTTAAATCTGAAGAAGTTAATATAGAATATGAAAAAATGAATCTTATTTATGAAATAAAGAAACAAATAATTAGGTGTAGAATTGAAAATAATTTAACTCAAAAAAATTAGCAGATAGTTTTATCTATCAAATTAATCCATTATTTCTTTTTCGCTTACTGCATCTTTAAGATCAAAGTTTTCTTTTCTTTTAGCTATAATCTCTTCAATATGGGCATCTTCTAATTGGTCTTCCAGAAATTCGATTTTTTCCAGTAACATTTCATATTCTTCAATATCCATCATAATACCTTCTATATCATTATTTCTGATAATAAATAGCGGGGACTCTTTTGTTTTATCTAACATCTTACTAAAATTACGAACAATTTCAGAAGATGAGACCATATGATCTCTATCAATTTTTAAAGTAACCATTATCTGCACCTCCATAAATTTAAAATATTTCATAAATGATTATCTTAATTAAATTATACATTAAATCTTATGTAAAATAAATTGTAATATTTTTAGTTTTAATTTATAGAAGTGTTTTAATTTAGAATTTAATTATTTTTTTAAAGAATTTTTTTAAACCAGCTCTTTCGTATAACGTTCCTGGGATTTACGCTCGTGCCTGTTTCCGTCAGGAACTGGCGTAAAGCTTGCTTTTCCATATCCGTTATTGGTTAAATTGCATGCTTTATGACAGAAGGCATAACGCCAATCCCATGTTATGTGATCGTTTGCTTCTTTTGATCTTCTCTTAATATAATTACTAATTCTCTTTAATTTAACTGCTTGCTTTTTTAGTAATACAAATGTTATAATATAATTGAGGTGAATGACTATGAAAACTATAAAATTAAGAAAAGTTGGTAACAGTTATGGCTTTACAATTCCTAAAGAACTTAAAGAAAAATATAATCTTAAAGAAGGAGAAGAACTTCATGTTATTGAAACTGAAGATGGATTTAAGTTAACTCCTTTTGATCCTGAATTTGAAGAATGGGCTAAAGCTTTTGATCGAACTAATCAAAAATATAAAGATGCTCTTAAGGAATTAGCTAAATGAATGATATTAAATTTCTTCCAAAAGATATCATTCTTTACTATCATCAAAGACTAATTAAAATTTATGGAGGTAGCTTTGGTATTAGAGATGAAAGTTTATTAGATTCAGCTCTTGAACAACCTAAAGTAACTTTTCACGGTAAATATTTGCATAATTCATTATTTGAAATTGCTGCAGCTTACGGGTATCATCTTTGCAATAATCATCCTTTTGTTGATGGAAATAAGAGAATTGGATTAACTGCTATGAATATGTTTCTCATTAGGAATAATTTAGAAATTACTGTTCCCCAAAAAGAAATCTATAAATTGATGATTAAAGTATCTTCTGGTCAGTTATCAAAAAAAGAACTAACTTTATGGCTTAAAAATAACACAAAATCTATAAATTGATAAACCTTCTGAATTAATATATCAGGAGGTTTTTTGTTTCGTAATCTACTAATCGGCAAATGTCAGATAACGTACCAGGGGTTTAAGAAGTTCCTGAATTTTAGGGCGACGCCCTTAATGAAGGAATTCGGACGCAACAACAGTGGAGTCTTAAACCCCATGTTAGGTGAAGTAGCATGCTCTTGTTTTACTTCACTCTTTTATATTTTTTATCATTAACTTCTTCTTTTAAAATAAATGCTTCTTCCAGATCAACTTCATAAACATTCGCTAAAGCCAGCACATAATAAAAAACATCATATAATTCTTCTTCAATTGTACCTTTTATTTCAGAATTTATCATTCTTTTTTCTTTCCTTAATACTTCTGATAATTCTCCAACTTCCTCTACTAGCTTTAAAAAATATGCATGTTTTAAATTTGGTTTGAAATCTTTTTCCTTTATGTACTTCTGCAAGTATGATAATGTTAATTTCTCTTCCAAAGTGTTCAACCCCTAACCCCTATTTAATATCTTTTATAACCCTATTTCTTGTTTTAACCACTAGCATTGCATAAAAATATTTAAGAAAAGTCAAGTTCTATTTTCAGCGAGAATACTTGCTTAAAATAGAAAAACTCCTTATAATTGGGATTA
>NZ_QPJF01000038.1:0-16370 GCF_003337665.1 Halanaerobium sp. ST460_2HS_T2 | reverse complement strand
AATCTTCAAATTCAAGTTAAAAGGCTTATTTTTATGATTCGCAGACAATATTTTTTTGAATTAAACTAAATTAAGCGTATTATGAAATTCGCTTAACTACTTGAACTGAATGAAGATGCTGAAATATTAAACAAAAAGAACCTTAAAAATATTAAAGAACTGCCCACTGCTATTAAATCTCAAAAAAACAAAAAAGATTTTAAAAGTAACGGACAGTGGTTAGTTTTAGATGAACCGCTCGAAATTGATAATCAGTATCTAGTTAATTTTCAAGATGAAAAAGAAGGAAAAACCTGGCTTAAACTGCCGGATAATTATGTGGAAGAAGATTACATGGTAGATTATAAAGCTGATGACCAGTGTCCGCTGGGAATTGATGTTTTGATCCGGGAAGATGGATATCCAATTGGAGTTATAAAAGGCTGTGATTCGATAAAACAGGCTAAAGTAGATAATAATCTGGATGGTCATAGATATAAAGGTGAATTAGGAATAACATTAAATAATAATTATTTTTTAATCTATAAAAAAGAAAATAATGAATTTAAGATTGTGAAAACCAGTGTGGACTGGGACAGAGGTAAGCATACAATTTAATAAAAAATATCAATAATACCAGGGCTGTTTTAATGCAGCCCTTTTAAAATGGAGGCATAACATTAATGGCTGAATTTGAAGATTTTATGAAATTAGATATTAGAGTGGGAAAAATTATTAGAGCTGAAAATTTTGAAAAAGCTAATGATCCAGCATATAAACTCTGGCTTGATTTTGGAGAAAAAATTGGTGAAAAAAAATCTAGTGCCCAGATAACAGACTTATATGAGATTAATGATCTAATCGATAGGCAGATCCTGGCTGTTATTAACTTTCCGCCAAAACAGATTGCAGATTTTATGTCAGAAGTGCTGGTGCTTGGGATTTATGGTCAGGATGGTGTTGTTTTAATTGAACCTGAACAAAGAGTAAAACTAGGTTCACGTATGGGATAATTTAATTCTGGTAAGTTAATACATATATATATTGATTTAACCAGAAAAAGCCAGTATTAAGGTTGACACAAATACTTTTATCTGCTAAACTTTTATTAAATTCAAAAAATTTGAGATGGAGGCTGAGAGAATGAATAAGAATAGTGGAGAAGAGAAGAGAGACGGTTTTTTTGGTGAATTTGGAGGAAGTATTGTTCCTCCAGAATTAGCAGATGTTTTAGAGAACCTAAAGAATGCATTTTATGAAATTAAGGATGATAAAGAATTTAGAGATGAACTTGCCTATCTTTTTAAAGACTATGTTGGCAAACCAAGCCCTTTATATTTTGCCGAAAACTTAACTAAAGAAGTTGGAGGAGCAAAGATCTATCTTAAACGTGAGGATCTCAATCACACTGGTGCTCACAAAATTAATAACTGTATTGGTCAGGCTTTACTTGCCCGAAAAATGGGTAAAAAGAGGATAATTGCAGAAACTGGTGCAGGACAGCATGGTGTTGCTACTGCTACTGCCTGTGCTTTGTTTGATATGGATTGCATTATCTATATGGGAGAAGTTGATACTAAACGTCAGGCTTTAAATGTCTTTAGAATGGAACTTTTAGGAGCAGAAGTTAAACCGGTCACTGCTGGAGATGGAACTCTTAAAGACGCCGTTGATGAGGCTTTAAAAGATTTTGTTGAACATGCTGATAATACTTTTTATATGCTTGGTTCTGCAGTTGGCCCTAATCCCTACCCAACAATGGTCAAAGAATTTCAGTCAATTATTGGTAAAGAAGCCAGAAAACAAATATTAGAAAAAGAAGGGAAACTACCTGATTATCTTGTAGCCTGTGTTGGTGGAGGAAGTAATGCTATTGGTTTATTTGCTCCTTTTGTAGATGATAAGGAAGTAAATATCCTGGGGATTGAACCTGGTGGTAAAGGAGATAAACCAGGAGAAAATGCTGCCCCTTTAACCTATGGGAAACCGGGAGAACTGCACGGCTTTAAAAGTTATGTTCTCTATGATGATCAGGATGAGAATGTTATATCTCATACTCATTCTATTGCTGCTGGACTTGATTATCCAGGAGTCGGACCGGAACACAGTTATTTAAAAGATTCAGGTCGTGCTAAATATACAACTGCATCTGATCAGGAAGCACTTGATGCTTTCCACTTATTATCTGAAAAAGAAGGGATTATTCCGGCTTTAGAAAGTGCTCATGCTGTAGCTGGTGGAATGAAAGTAGCTGCAGAGTTAAATAAAGATCAAATTGTAATTATTAATCTTTCTGGTCGTGGTGATAAGGATGTAGCCCAAATTAAAGAATTACATGAAAATGGAAAATTAAAATAATTAGTAAGTTATTATCTCGATAAATCAGGGCTGAGTATTTCTTCTTCTAAAGTTATATTCAGCTTTTTTGTTATATTTAATTTAAAGATACTTTATTTAATTTTATTTTAAATAACTGATTCAACATATTCAACATATAAATTTAAAAAGAGGTGTTAATCTTAAAATGGAAAAAGTTGATTTTAATCAGGTCTTAAATGACTATAATGAAGTTCTGCCTAAAGGAGTATTTTTAACAACTAAAAGCGATGGAGAGGTTAATACAATGACAATGGGCTGGGGGACTGCCGGCTTTATCTGGAATCAAAATATTTTAATGGCTCCGGTGAGAAAGTCCCGCCACACTCATCAGCTTATAGAAAATAGTGATTATTTTACAGTCAGTGTTCCACTAAACGGACAGCTAAAAAAAGAACTTCAGTTTTGTGGAACTAAGTCAGGTAGAGATTATAATAAAATTAAAGAACTAGATTTAGAACTGGCAGAGGTTGAAGAATCTAAAGTTCCGATTATAAAAGGTAATGATCTGCATTTTATCTGTAAGATTAAATATCAACAGGATATGCTGAAGGAAAATCTGGATCAGGATATTTTGGAGACTAAATATCCCGACAAAGACATGCATACTTTTTATTACGGAGAAGTTGTTGCTGTCTACAAAGAAGAATAATTTATCTGATAAAAGCAGAGGCTCTAGAAGCAAAAAGTTTTCACTGGAATGGGGATTTGATCAGCTTTTTAATTTATGAGGCTTTAAAAAGCTTAACCATAAAAGAGTAAAATAGCTGATTTTAACTCATTTTAGTGAAAATTTCTTTTTTAAAGTAAAAACTTCGTAAAATTATTATTTTACGAAGTTTAATTATAGTGCTTTATATTTATTAAAAATATCCAGAATTATTATATTAAATTAAATCATCTTTTTTATCCCATATCTTAAGTTTACTTAGGTTTTTGGGATACCAAAAAATATAAAAACCGGATACTTGAAAAAATATTCAGGTACCCGGCACCAATCTTAAACTTCTAATTGCTCAAAGTTTTCTTTTAAATGAGCGGCTGACTCTTTAAAAGCTTTTTCTTCTTTTTTAGAAAGCGGCAGCTCTAGAACTCTATCAATTCCATTTGAATTAATGATTGTAGGTAAACTTAAACTTATATCTTCAATTCCATAATAAGATTCCATTAAACTAGAAACTGTCAGTACTGCATTTTCATCTCTTAAAATTGAGCGCGCTATTCTAGCAACTGCCAGTGCTACTGCATAAAATGTAGCTCCCTTTTTTTCAATAATTTCATAAGCAGCATTTTTGACCTGACTGCTTATCTGTTCTAAATCATCTCCACCACAAGCTTTGCTGCAAATTGGACAATACTGACTTATAGGAGTTCCTGCTATATTAGTCAAACTCCAGACAGGAACTTCACTGTCACCATGTTCTCCAATTATATAACCATGAACATTACTTGCTGCTACTCCACAATTTTTACTGAGTAAAGATCTAAATCTTGAACTATCAAGAACTGTTCCTGATCCAATAACCCTATTTGCCGGAAAATTAGAAAGTCTATAGGTTAAATAGGTCAGAATATCTACAGGATTGGTTACAACAAGTAATATTCCATCCTGATTATATTCAGTTATTGAAGAAACTATATTTTTAAAAATACCTGTATTCTTTTTTATTAAATCAAGTCTTGTTTCACCTGGCTTTTGTGCAGCTCCTGCAGTAATTATAATTAACTTAGCATCTGCAAGATCACTGTAATCTCCGGCATAAATATCAACCGGATTAACAAAAGAGGCTCCATGTCTTAAATCCATAGCCTCTCCTTCAGCCTTATCTTTATTTACATCAATTAAAACTATTTCTGAGCCAATGCCCTGGACCATTAAAGCATAAGCCGTTGTTGCTCCAACTCCACCTGCTCCAATGACGGCGATCTTATTCGGATTTAAATTCTTATTCATCTTATATCACCTCTAGAAAAATAGTATATTTATCAATCTTATAGTATCCTTATTAAGTATACCACTTTAAATAGAAATTAAAGGTAAAATAATTTACATTTTAAAATGATAAGAACCCAAAATAGTTCAAATTATAAAACTATTTCATTATTCTTTTGATATTCCTGATAACGCCTGTGAACAGTAGATTTAGAAACATCATAACCAAGCCCCCTCAGTGTTGCTGCAATATCTTTAAAAGTAAGATCTAATTTTCTGAGCCGTATTATTTCTTTTAAAGGAATTTCTTTGCGATCGCGTCCTCCTTGATCTATATTTTTTAAATTATCTGATGGATTAAATTTCCCTTCTGCTATCTTATTTTTCATTGCTCTACTGATATTCTGATTTCTAAGTTCCTGTTGATAATTTTCTACTACTGATAAAATTTCTAAAATCATTTTTTCTAAGTCATTTAAAGCAATTGCACCTTTATCTGCAAGTGTATGTATTTCGGCTCCCATTTTTTCAACCTGGTGGATTATAGCCATTTTAGCATTTCCCCGACCAAGTCGACTGCTGTCTTGAACCAATAAAATTTCTACTTTTCTTTTTTTGATTAAATCTAAAACTTCTATAATACCCGGCCTGCTCTCATTAAAGCCACTTTCTTTTTCTTCTACAGTTTTGATGACTTTTAGTTCATTTTCCAGGGCATAACTTAAAAGTTCTTCCTTTTGACGCTTCAAACTTGTACTTTGACTTTCCTTTTGAGTGCTAACTCTAGTATAAATAATTGTTTTTTTCAATTTTGATCAACCTTTCTTAATATTAGTTAATTTTAAATTAGTATAATTAAATAGTGTGATTTATAATTAATTATAACAAAAAAATGATTGCAAAACAGTGATTTTACTGGTTTACAATCATTTTTAAAACAATAATATTTTTATTTTATTATCATAAAATTTACTTTAATGGTATTATTAATTCTTTTCCAGGAGTAATTATGGCAGAATCTATATTATTAATTTTTTTGATTTCATAAATCATTTTTCTTAAATCTACCTTACCAGTTTCATAATAGTGGGCAGCTATGGACCATAGAGACTCTCCAGGTTTAATCTCATGTCTGGTAAAATTACTGCTATTTTCTCCAAATCCAATTAGTGAAAAAATCAAAATCAACAACATGCTCAGCGAAAATATAACAACTGCTGCAGTTAAAAAGCTTTTTAAAACAGTTTTTTTCTTTTTATTTGTTGATTTAGCTCCCTGATAATTTAATGTATAAGAATTTAGACCGTTCATAAATAACCCCTCCTGTTATATTTTAAAACACCTGTACTAAACAACTGTTTGTTATTTATATTATAGTAGTACACATGTTCATTGTCAAGGGCTATTTGAACGATTGTTTGTCTATTTATTAATTTTATGTTATAATAGAAGAAACTAAGAATGGAGGAATAATTATGGAAGAACTATCTGAAAGACAACAAAGTATTTTACAATTTATTATAGATGAAATTAAATCCAAAGGTTATCCACCTTCTGTAAGAGAAATTGGCAAGGCTGTCGGACTTAAGTCTCCTGCTTCTGTTCACAGTCATTTAAAAACTTTAGAAAAACTGAATTATTTACGCAGAGATCCTTCTAAACCACGGGCGATTGAGGTAATTTATAATAATGGTCAGGAAGCTGCGACTGATAAAGAAATGATTAATATACCGGTTGTTGGTAAGGTTACAGCTGGCGCTCCTATTTTAGCTGAAGAAAATGTCGAAGATTATTTTCCTCTCCCATTGAGTTATTTAAAAGTAGGAAATAATGATTTATTTATGCTTAAAGTGAGTGGAGATAGTATGATTGAGGCAGGAATTCATGATGGAGATTATGTAATTGCAGAAAAGCAGAGTTATGCCGAAAACAACGAAATTGTAATTGCTCTTCTTGATGAAGAAGCAACTGTAAAACGTTTCTTTAAAGAAGATGATCATATTAGACTACAGCCTGAAAACCCAGCCTATGAACCAATTATTTCTACAGATGTTAAAATTCTTGGTAAGGTAACAGGTTTATTTAGAAAATTTGATTAAATATCTTATTTTTAAACATAAACAAAAAAACTAAGCAGCTTAATGCTTAGTTTTTAATTAAAAATTTATTAATTATTAAAATAAAAATGGAAAATTGAATATTTGTAAATTGAAATTACCCGCTGCTAGATAATTCTTTTATCCTGTCAGCGGCTTTTTTTATTAATTTAAAATCATGCCAGCTATACTTTTTCATTTTTTCATTTCTAAGTAAATAGGCAGGATGGAATGTTGGTAAAAAGTATATATCTCCTCTTTTAAACCATTTGCCTCTTACCTTAGTAATTGACTTACCTGGATTAATTAAGTATTTCGTTGCCGTTGAACCAAGAGTCACGATAACCTTTGGTTTGATAAGTTCAATTTCAGCTCTGAGAATGGAGACACAGGCCTCAAATTCATTTTGATGGGGAACTCTATTGCCCGGAGGACGACATTTTATTACATTAGTAATATAAAGTTCTTCTCTCTTTAAATTAACAGCCTGCAAAATCTTATCCATTAATTTACCTGCTCGTCCCACAAATGGTCTGCCTAAACGATCTTCATTTGCCCCGGGCCCCTCGCCTATTAACATAATTCTGTTATTGATATTTCCTTCACCCATTACAACTCCCTTTGCCTCTGACCGAAGTTGACAGCGGTGACATTTTAGGGCTTCTGCTTTCAATTTCTGGTAATTATCATTGGGATAACTAAATAATTGTTGAATTTTAAAATTGCCCTGCTGGTCAAATAACATCAAATTCCTCCTGCAATAAATTATAATTATTCTGCAAAGTCTTGATACTCTTCACTGGCCAGAGCCTTAAATAAATTTCTGGCACTTGCAGCTTCAATAACAGCTCTAAAATAATTACCATTTTCATAATAAGCATAGCCTTTAATTAGATGAGAATACTCATTTTCTTCCATTGAAAGTGCCTGATCAGCATAATTATGCGCTTTATCAAATTCATTAATTTCAACCAGAGCAGCCGCGGCATGATTTAAAGCCCATAAGTTTTCTGGATCAACTTTGAAAATATATTCAAACAATGAAACAGCTTCTCCATAATCTTTATTTATTACTTTGCTAAAAGCAGCATAATTTAAAAGCAATAAATTATCATAATCTAAATAATTTTCCCAATCAGCTAAATACGGAGAAACAGCAGTGTTAAATTCTTTACGACTTACACTGCTGCCAAAAACATCTATAATATCATATGCTTTTTTTATCTCTCCAGTATTAGCATAGGCAACTGCCAGGGTATAATTTAACAAAATATTACTCTGGTTTTGTTCGAGCTGTTGTTGAGTAGCCCTGATCAACTCTTCCCAGTTATATTTTGACTCAGCCGCTGCATTTGTGGTCAGAAATATTATTATTAATGAAATTATTATTAAAATAAACAACTTTTTTTTCAAGAATAAATCAGCTTCCTTTATTTCTAGATTATTACTAAATTTATTAGTCAAATTACCTCTTAGTCAATCTATTCTTCTTCTAAATCAAGAAGACCGCTTATTTTTTCAACTGGAGCAATAGTAGAAATTGCATGCTTATAGATCATCTGGTCCCGCTCATCACTTCTCAAGATAACTGTAAAGTTATCATAGGCTGTAATTCTTCCCTTTAACTGATAACCATTAACAAAGTAAACAATAACCTCGATGTCCTTTTCGTGAACACGCTTTAAAATGTGGTCCTGATAATTAATATTGTTATTACTCATCTCTGCAGCCCCCTTTTATATTTTTAAAAGCTTCCTATATTATAAATTCAATATTATTTTGAAAATTCCTGCAAAGATAAATAAATATTGTTTATTATTTATTATCAGCTAATTCTTGAAAATATGAATTGCCACTACCAAAGTAAGATTTTAACTGGTAATAAATATCATTGGGAGATCGAACCCCAAACCCAGTATAAACCGCCTCACCATCTTTAAAAACTTTGGATACCGGAACTGAATTAATTCCATACCGTTCAAATATCTCAGGAGCATCAGCTAACTTTAATTGATATAGCTCCAGCTGTGGAAAAGAATCAATAACTTCATTTATATTTTTTTCTGCAATCTGACAGTAACCACAGCTGTCATTTGAAAAAAGCACAAAAAATGCATCTTTTTCTTCTAAAAGACGGTCAAATTCTTCTCCATTAGAAATCAATCTTGTTTCTTTTTTGGTATTCTTGCTCATAATCTTTTTCTCCTTTAATTAATTTTAGCATTGTTTTTAAAATATCTTCACTATCTTCTTTTTCAATATTAAAAACTATTAAATTTTCTTCTTTACGCAGCCAGGTGAGCTGTCTTTTGGCAAAATGTCTGCTTCTTTTTTTAATTTCATAAACAGCTTTATCCAGACTTATTTCACCATTCAGATGAGATATTAACTCCTTATATCCCAGGGCCTGTAGGGCAGTATCACTTAAATTTTCATAGTTTTTTAGAAGAAACTTAACCTCTTCTAAAAGCCCATCTGTCATCATAAGTTCAACCCGCTGATTTATTCTCTGGTATAAGTTCTCTCGACTTCTAATCAGAGCAAACTTGTAAGCACTGTAGCGTGGCGGCCGCTGCTCCTGTTTTTCTTTATAAAAGCTTTTCGTTTTGCCAGTCTGTTCATAAATCTCAATTGCTCTAATCACCCGTCTCAGATCATTAGGATGAAGTTTTTGAGCAGTTTTTGAATCCCTTTCAGCCAGAATTTGATGCACTCTTTCAGTTCCCTGAGCTTCTGCCATTTTTTCTAATCTTTCTCGCAGCTGATAATCAGGTTCTATATCTGGCAGCATAAATCCTTCCAGTAAAGCCCTTAAATAAAGGTGAGTTCCTCCCACCAGCAGTGGCATTTTATTCCGAGCTTTAATTTCTTTTATAATCAAATCACAGTCGTCCTGAAATTGGGAAACTGAATAATCTGCTTCAGGACTCAAAAAATCTATCAGATGATGTTTTACAAGCTCCCTTTCTCTTTCAGAAGCTTTGGCTGTTCCAATATCCATCTGCTCATAAATCTGCATTGAATCAGCTGAAATTATTTCAGCATCAACTTTTTGAGCCAGTTTTAGTGATAGTTCTGTTTTGCCAACTGCAGTTGGTCCTGTTAAAACTATTAAATCTTTCATTATCTACCAAGTCCTTTTTCTATTTCTTCTCGACTGATATTGATCATTATTGGTCGGCTGTGAGGACAGCGATAGGGATTTTCTGTTTTGTATAAATCCTTAATCAGCTGAACACTTTCTCTTTTGGTCAGCGGCTGTCCGGCTTTTATTGAAGATCTGCAGGCTAAATATTCGAGCATAGTATTTTGAATTTCTGCTGCAGATTTTGTTTTTCCTGCTTCCGCCAGCTCTGCAATCATCTCTTCTATAATATTTCTTGTTGACTTATTTTTCAGTAAAACAGGAACTTCCTGAATTAAAATAGTGTTATTCCCAAAATCACTAAAATCAATCCCAATTTCTCTAATTTGATCTTCATACTGTCTTACAATTTCTCGTTCTTCTGCTGAAAGCTCAATTTTCACAGGCAGCAGCAGTGATTGAGATGCTTTATCTTTTTGATTAAATTCGGTATAAAATTTTTCGTATAAAATTCTTTCCTGAGCATTATGCTGATCAACAATTTTTAAACCTTGATCAGTTTCAATCAAGAGATAACTATTAAATATCTGACCTAAAAACTTAAAATAGCTTTCTTCTGCTTCAACATTTTGCAGAGAATACTCCTGATTTTCATTTTCTTCAATTATTTTGTTGAAATCAGCTTTATTTTCTGAAAGTTCTTCCTCCTGCATACTACCATTACTGCTGTAATTAATATTTTTATTCAGATCCTTCTTACTGTAATTTTTATTATTCTGCTTTCTGGATTGATTTTTAGAAGTATAATTAGTACTCTTATCTGATTTTTGAGGCCTAAAACTATTTGTTGAAGATTTATTCTCAAAATTAGATCTAAAATTATTTCGCTTATTAGAATCAGAATTAATTGCTCCAGATTTTTGACTGCTTTGACCCCTATTTTCTTTAAACAGCCTCTCCCTGTCTGGAGTAGTTTCATCCTTAGTCTCCTGATCCTTTTTATTTTTATTCTGCTCTAATTTTATTCTGGTAGTCGGATCATTCTCTTTTAGAGTTTTACGAACAGCTTTTTTTATCACATCAAAGATAATCTGACTGCGGCTAAATTTAACCTCTCTTTTTGCCGGATGGACATTAACATCTACCAGAATTGGATTAACTTTAATAAACAGAAAAACAATTGGTCTGCGACCTGGATCAATAAGTTTATTGTAAGCAGTTTCGACTGCTCGAGCAGTTAGATTGTTAAATATTGGTCTTCCATTAACAAAGAATAGTTCATGACTTCTACTGGAACGAGTTAGTTCAGGACGACAAAGATAGCCGCTTAGCTTAATATACCGATCTTCTACTTCAATTGGTATTAAATTATCAGCAATTTCACTTCCATATACAGCATAAATAGTGTCTTTTAGTTTGCCGTTACCAGGAGTTGACAAAATCTGTCTGCCATCATGGAAGAGTTTAAAACTTAAATCACTGTTAGCAGTAGCCTCTGCACTAACAATTTTACTAATATGTGAAAACTCAGTTGTTGTGGTTTTTAAATATTTGTAACGGGCAGGAGTATTATAAAATAAATCTCTAACAGTTATTTCTGTACCGACTGTTGATCCAATCGGTTTTTTATTAATTACTTCTCCACCTTTTATTTTGATTTTTTCAGCCTGATCACTGTCCTGATGACGGCTGATCATTTCAACCTCTGCTACAGAAGCAATGCTTGCCAGGGCCTCACCTCTAAAGCCCAGGCTGTATAGTGAATAAAGATCATCAATATCTTCAATTTTACTGGTTGCATAGCGATTAAAAGCTGATTCAATATCATCAACTTGAATCCCGTGACCATCATCTTTAACTTTAATCAGCTCGCGACCACCATCTTCAATTTTAATTTCAATATTTTCAGCTCCTGCATCAATTGAGTTCTCAATCAATTCTTTAACTATGGAAGCGGGTCTTTCTATAACCTCTCCCGCAGATATTTGATTTGCAACATTTTGGGGAAGCTGTTTTATAATTCCCATCTTAATTCTCCTCTTTTTTAAGATCCTTTTTTAACTTATATAAAAAGTTCATGGCATCCATTGGAGTCATCTCTAAAATATCCTGTTCATCTAATTTTTTTAAAACTGGGCTTTTTTCTGTATTAAATAAAGGCAATTGTTGATGTTTATCATCCATGACTGTTTTTTCAAGTTTGCGAACAGGCATCTTATTATTTTCTTCCAGCCGATTTAAAATTTTCTGAGCACTGATAATGATTTCTTCCGGCAGACCCGCCAGACGAGCAACCTCAATGCCATAGCTATCACTGGCCCTACCTTCAACAATACGGTGTAAAAAGTGTACCCCATCATTATCTTCTTTTACCAGTACATTATAATTTTTAATTCCATCATACTCATCTTCCAATCTGGTTAATTCATGATAGTGTGTTGCAAACAATGTTCTGGCACCGATACGCTCTGGATTATTGAGATATTCACTGACAGACCAGGCAATAGAGACTCCATCATAGGTGCTGGTTCCTCTTCCGACTTCATCCAAAATAATTAAACTTTTTTCCGTGCTGTTGTTAACTATATTTGCCACTTCGTTCATTTCTACCATAAATGTACTCTGACCAGTTGTCAGATCATCACTGGCACCAACTCTGGTAAAAATTCTATCTGTTAGGCCAATTATTGCTTCTTCTGCCGGTACATAAGATCCCACCTGTGCCATTAAGACTATCAGGGCAACCTGACGCATATAGGTTGATTTACCAGACATATTGGGACCAGTAATAATAATAAAACGCTGATCACTCTGATTTAAATAACAGTCATTGGGCACAAATTGTTCTGCAAACATCTTTTCTACAACTGGATGTCGTCCATTTTTAATCTTTATTTCATCACTATTTGTCACCTCTGGACGACTATAATTATTTTCTATAGCTAGATAAGAAAAAGAAAGTAAAACATCAAGTTGAGCTATAATTGCAGCTGTCTGATTGATTCTTTCTACTTCTGCTGCAATTTTATCTCTGATTTCAACAAATAACTTATATTCAAGATCATTAATTTTTTCTTCTGCTCCTAATACCTCAGATTCCTTTTCTTTTAGTTCAGGAATAATATAGCGCTCACTGTTGCTTAAAGTCTGTTTACGCTCATATCTTTCAGGAACTTTATCAGTATGAGAGTTTGTTACTTCAAGATAATAACCAAAAACTTTATTAAAACCAACTTTGAGTGTATTGATCCCTGTTTTTTCTCTTTCCTCTTTCTGCAGTGAGGTAATCCAATCCTTACCACTGCTGACCAGCTTTCGGAGTTCATCAAGCTTTGAGTCATAGCCGTCTTTAATTATTCCACCTTCAGAAATTGTAGTTGGGGGCTCTTCCTTAATTGACTCATCGATTAGAGAATAAATATCATCTAATAAATCAAAATCTTCCTGCATTTCAAGCAGCAGAGTACTATTAAATTCAGTTAGTAATTCTTTAACTGCTGGTAATTTAGAAAGAGAATTTCTTAAAGCTATCATATCTCTGGCATTTGCAGACTGATAGGTAATCTTACTCATTATTCTTTCTAAATCATAAATTTCTGATAGTTCATTTCTTAATTTCTCTAAAAACATATAGTTATCTATTATTTCTGCTAGAGCATCATGTCTATTTGTAATTGCTGGTTTTTGAATTAAAGGCTGATTTATCCACTTTTTAATCTCTCTACCTCCCATAGAAGTAACTGTCTGGTCAACTATGGAGAGCAGAGAACCTGAACGCTGATTATCTCTAATTGTCGATGTTAGTTCCAGATTTCTACGGCTGGCAGAATCTAAAACCATATAGTCTTCTAGATGATAAGCCTTTAATGCAGTAATTTGATTGACAGTTCTCTTCTGAGTTTCGCCTAAATAGGAAAGAACCTGACCGGCTGCATAAACAGCGGCTTTCATTTCTTCACAGCCAAAACCTTCCAGTGATTTTAACTGAAAATGCTCAAGCAAGCCCTGATATAGCCGTTCAAACTTTTTATCATTTAAAATATTTAAAGTAAAATTATAAAGATTCTGCAGTTCCTCGATTAAATCAGTTTCTGCTGTTTTTTGATCTATTAATATTTCCTGAGGTGAAATACGATTGATTTCATCCTTGAGTTTATCCTGATCAGCTGCCGAAAACTCTGTTAGATAAAATTCCCCTGTTGAAATATCTGTATAAGAAAGCCCATAATAATCGCCAAATTGAAAAGCTGCAGCCAGATAGTTATTTTCATTCTCAGATAAAATTTCGTTTTCAATTACTGTTCCAGGAGTAACAACTCGAATAACATCTCTTTCTACAATTCCACTGCTTTCTGAAGGATCTTCAAGCTGTTCACAGATAGCAACTTTAATCCCACTTTTTATCAGCTTTTCTATATAAGAAGCAGCCGAATGATAGGGAACTCCTGCCATCGGTATTTTTTCTCCACCACCTTTATTACGAGAAGTTAAGGCGATATCCAGTATTTTAGCAGCTTTTTTTGCATCATCACCAAACATTTCATAAAAGTCTCCCAGGCGAAAAAATAACATTGCATCCTGATATTTGTTTTTTAAATCATGGTACTGCTGCATCATTGGTGTTAATTCTGCCAAATTAATCCCTCCAAAAGTTTATATAAATAAGTTAAAACCTGAAAGATCTATTAAATTATCTCCCAGGTCTGTTTTGTGCATCATTTTTCCTGCAGCTAGTAGAAAATTAGTATTTAGTAACAGCTGCCAAATATATTAAATTACTGTTCCCTCTAAAGTCCAGCTTTTTGCATCCTCAATCCGTACCTTAATAAGTTCTCCAATTAAATCTTTATTTTTTTCTATAAAACAAATTTTATTTGTAGAAGTTCGACCTTCATATACTTCTGGATCATTACTGCTGGGACCTGTCACCAGAATCTCCTGGGTACTACCGATTAATTTTTGGTTCTTATCATAACTTATTTTATTCTGCAAGTCCATTAATCTCTTTAAGCGATCTTTTTTGGTTTGTTCATCAATCTGATCATCTCTCCGGGCAGCCGGTGTTCCACTCCTGGGAGAATAAATAAAGGTATATGCCATATCAAAATTTAATTCCTTAACAAGTTCAATTGTTTGTTCAAAATCTTCTTCGCTTTCTCCAGGAAAACCAACTATAAAATCTGTTGAGACTGCAGCACCTGGAATTTCGGCCTGTATTTTTTTTACTCGGTTGATATAATATTCGCGGGTATAACCTCTATTCATTTCCTTAAGCACCTTATTACTACCTGATTGAACTGGTAGATGAATATGATTGGCTACTTTTTCCAGGTTTTTGATCTGTAACAACAACTCATCAGAAAGATCTCTTGGATGAGAAGTCATAAAACGAATTCTTTTCAGTTTTTCCACCTTATTTAATGCTTCCAGTAACTTGGGAAAATTAATTTCGTTATCCAGATCATTTCCGTAGGAATTAACATTTTGACCTAGAAGTGTAATTTCCTTAACTCCGTCTTCTGCCAGACGCTCAGCTTCCTGAACAATAGAATTAACTGGTCTGCTGCGCTCTCTTCCTCTTACATAAGGAACAATACAGTAGGTGCAGAAGTTATCGCAGCCCTGGATAATCGATATCCAGGCCGAATGATCAGAATCACGTTGAGATGGAAGATCAGGTATTAAACCCTCTTCCTCATCCCAGACTTCAACAACTCGCTCTCTTGTTTCTTCTATTTTCTTAATCAAATTGGGTAGATGATGAATATTGTGGGTACCAAAAATCAAATCGACATGACGGTATTTTTTATACACCTCATCAACAGGTTCATCCTGCTGCATCATACAGCCGCCAATTCCTATAATTAAATCTGGATTTTCCCGCTTATATTTTTTAAGTTCACCGAGTTTACCAAAAACCTTCAATTCGGCATTTTCTCTGATAATACAGGTATTTAATAAAATTATATCTGCATCAGCCAGTTCTTCTGTATGCTGATAACCCATTTCTTCCAGCATACCGGCCAGTCTTTCCGAATCATGCTCATTCATCTGACAGCCGTAAGTTATTATATTATAATATTTATTTTTATTCATTATTTCACTCCTGTTTATAGTTAAAACTATTGTGTCTCATCAAAGTTTTTCAGTTTTTCTAAACTTTCATTTTTCCCCATTACAACCAGACGATCAGCTTCTAAAATTTTATCCCCAGCTCCAGGAGAAACATTTAAGTTCTCTCCCCGCTTAATTGCCATAACATTAACATTAAACTTTGATCTGAATTCTAATTCTTTTAAAGTTTTGCCAATCATTTTATCTGTAGCAATAATTTCAATAACACCATATTCCGGGGCAAATTCTATATAATCAAGCACATTAGAAGAAATAAGGTTATGTGCAATTCTTGCTCCCATATCCCGTTCAGGATAAACAACTCTATCTGCTCCTACTTTACTCAGCACTTTACCGTGTAAACTGTCTGGAGCCTTAACTATTACATAAGGTACTCCAAGCTCCTTTAAAATTAAAGTACAGAGAATATTTGCAGAAACATTATCTCCGATGCTAACAACTGCCACATCAAAATTTCTGACTCCCAGGGTTTTTAATGCTTCTTCATCTGTAGCATCAGCCTCTACTGCATGTGTAACCTGATTTGATATTGACTGGACTCTTTCTTCATCCTGATCAATTGCCAGAACATCGTAACCATTATCAGCCAGAGTTGTAGCAACACTGGAGCCAAAACGTCCCAGACCAATTACAACAAATTGTTTCATCTTATTTCCTCCTGTCAAATAAACCGTTACGTCAAATCTAATAGTTTTTTTAAAAATATTAATAGTTATCATAATTATCAGTTTAGGAATCTGCACTAAATGCAGGAATCCCTCCCCCT